>NZ_JBUOIV010000009.1:0-122025 GCF_055467485.1 Desulfosarcina sp.
GCTTAAGTTTGTTCAGGAGGAAGTTCAGCTCCAGAATGTCGGCATTACCGGAATAATCACCATAAGCCCTCTTTTTCTCGACTCCGCAGATGTGAACCGCATACTTGGTAAGGTCACGGCACAGCTTCAAATATGACTTGGATTCACGGTCAATTTCAATGTCGTGTTCAACAAGGAGGTTGTCAGCCACATGCCTCATCTCATCGACATGCTTTCCCAAAGCAAGGGACTCCTTCAACTCTCCCTGCCGCAATGAATATAACTGATGCTGATTGTCAGCTTCATTAACGGTCCGTCTGGTCGTCAGCCTTCGCTCTTCCTCTATATTAAGGGACTCTTGTATCCATTCTGAAATGATGGCCTGAATCTGGCTCTCAGTGAGTTCTACAGGCATTCCTGAAGTGTTCCTTTCTCGCAGTTCTTTAAACAGGTTATGGACTTTCACGGCAATAAATCGAGATTTGACCTTGGCCTTTCCCAAGTAGCCAGTTCGCAGACTGTACCTGATTTCCTTGCGACCGACAATGCCATGGAGGTCAGGAGGCACCACATAGCGGAAACAATACGAATAAGGAGTGCGAACGAGATAGGTTGCGGTTCGGCTTGTAGTGGTTAGTCTGTTACGGGTGGGGTTGCTACGAGCAGTCTGGGTCATCGTCCTTACCTCCGGTTTTGTGTAACCGATTTGTGTAAGGCGATACAGCAAGGCCCAAAATAAAAAACCCATCGGCATCTTTAAGAAGAAACCCGACGGGTTATTTACTGTATGGTGCCGAAGGGGAGACTCGAACTCCCACTGGGGAACCCCAACTAGACCCTGAACCTAGCGCGTCTACCAATTCCGCCACTTCGGCACGTTTCAGTCCGATTTCAAAAAGGTTGATTTCAAACTGAAGATGCACTAACTATATTTTTTTGTTTTTCGTGTCAAGCCCATTTTACGGTTGCACAAAAGATCATGAAAATCATCCAAGACATCGAAACCATAAAAGAACCTTTCAAATCCGCCGTGGTTACCATCGGTAATTTCGACGGTGTCCACATCGGCCACCAGGCGCTTTTCCACGAAGTGATCGAAAGAGCCGAGGCCATGGACGGCACCGCCGTGGCCATCACCTTCGACCCCCACCCCATCCGGGTAATCACCAGAAACGGCCACCCGCCCCTGATCACCCTGTACGAACAGAAAGCGGAACTGATCGAAAAATCCGGCATCGACGTGCTGGTCTGCATCCCCTTCACCATGGACTTTGCCGCGTTGTCGGCGCGAATTTTCGTCGAGGAGATCCTGGTGAAACGCATCGGGATGAAGGCCATCGTCGTCGGCCAGGACTATACCTTCGGCAACAACCGCGAGGGCAATGTGGATCTGCTGCGTCAGTACGCCGAAGAGATGGGCTTTACGGTGATCGTGGCGGACTGGATCCAGTCCTCAACCGTCGACAACGACCGCATCAGCAGCACGGCCATCCGTGAACTGGTCATGGACGGCCAGATCGAAAAAGCCGCCAAGATGCTGGGCCGCAACTACCAGATCCGCGGCACCGTGGCCCACGGCCGGGACCGGGGCGGCAAACTGCTGGGCATCCCCACCGCCAACATCAACCTGCACGACGAACTGTGTCCCAAGGTCGGTGTGTATGCCGTGATCGTCCATTACGACGGGCAGCGCTTTCCGGGGGTGGCCAACATCGGCTACAGCCCCACCTTCGACGATCATATATTTACCGTGGAAGCCCACATCCTCGACTTCAACAAAGATATTTACGGCCGGAATATCATGGTCAACTTCGTCCGGCGCCTGAGGGACGAAATAAAATTTTCCGGCATTCCCGAACTGATCGAACAGATCGACCGGGATATCAAAGCAGCCAGGCTGATTCTGGCCCCCCACTTTAAAGAATAAAGCATCCTGACACAGCAGAGAGGACTGGGTTCGGCGCTTGAAACCAGCGTCGCTCTGTCCGTCGATCCTCCCCCTGCGGTTTCCCCGCGTTCGCTTATCGATTGACCGACCTGAAAAAACAGCGGCGGCGTCGCTTTTACGGAGGCACGGGTTAGTTGTCGGTTCATGGTTGCGTTCCCGCCGGCGCGGGGATGACACCGTCGACCGAACCTTTGGCCTCCGGCCGGGTGCGCTGGCTTCACTACCGGATCTGAAATCCCGTCCGTCAAACCTGAATTCGTTCACGGCTGTGCCCATTCGCGATCTTTTTCGTTTGAAAATTCAAAAATATGCGTTAGATTAATTGGTTGACTGAAGACAACGAGCAAACGAGGGTGAACCCAGTGACTGTGTTTGACATACTCACTTATCCGGACAGTTTCCTGAAAAAGCGCACCGTACCGGTCGAAAATATCGACGGAGCCATGCAGTCCGTCTTCGACAGCATGGCCGAGACCATGTACGTGGCCCCCGGCGTGGGCCTGGCCGCCCCCCAGGTGGGCATCGGACAGAGTTTCATCGTCTACGACATCGCTTCGAAAGAAGATGGCCACGACCTGCACGTGCTGGTGAATCCGAAGATCGTTACCAGCGAGGGCGAGATCCTTTCGGAAAACGAGGGTTGCCTGAGCGTTCCCGACTTCAGGGCGGACGTCAAACGGTCCGAGCGGATCCTCGTGGAAGGGCTCGACCGGGACGGCAACCCCCTGCGCTTCGAGGCGGACGGCCTTCTGGCCATCGTCATCCAGCACGAACTGGATCATCTCAACGGCACCCTGTTCATCGACCACATCAGCGCCCTGAAGCGGCAGATGTACAAGCGCCGGGTCAAAAAGGAGATGAGGCAGCAGTGAACCGGCCATTGAAAATTGTCTTCATGGGCACGCCGGATTACGCCGTGCCGTCGCTTCGGGCCCTGCATGACAGCGGGCATGCAGTGCTGGCCGTGGTGACCCAGCCCGACCGGCCCAAGGGCCGGGGCCGCAAGCTGACCGCGCCGCCGGTCAAAGAGACCGCCTTGGAATATGGTTACCCGGTTCTGCAGCCCGAGAAGGTGCGAACCCACGCTTTCCAGGAGCAGATGGCCCGGCTGGCGCCGGACCTGTTCATCGTGGTGGCCTTCGGCCAGATTCTGCCCCAGCGTCTGCTGGAGATTCCCAGCATCGGATCGATCAACGTCCACGCGTCGCTGCTGCCACGCTACCGCGGTGCCGCGCCCATCCAGTGGGCCGTCATCAACGGGGAGCGCGAAACCGGCATCACGACCATGATGATGGACAAGGGCATGGACACCGGCGATATGCTGCTGATGGAAAAAACCGAGATCGGACCCGAAGAAACCGCCGGTGAGCTTCACGACCGCCTCAGCGAGATGGGCGCCCGTACGCTGATCCGGACCCTGGAAAGGCTGCAGAACGGCAGCCTGGAGCGCGTGCCCCAGGACCACACGCAGGCGACCTACGCCCCCATGCTAAAAAAGAAGGACGGAAAAATCGACTGGTCCTTGCCAGCCGAGCGGATCGCATGCCTGATCCGCGGCGTGACCCCTTGGCCCGGCGCCTATACCTTCAGCAACGACATGCGCCTGAAGATCTTCAAAGCCAGCGTCCTGGAGCGGGAGATCAGCGTACCGCCGGGAACTATCCTCGAGTGTTTTGCCGGCGAACTCCGCGTGGCCACCGGCAGGTCGGCCATTGCCATCCAGGAAATTCAGGGGGAATCGGGCAAACGCCTGCCCATCGACGACTTTCTGTGCGGCTGCCAATTGCCGGATGGGACGTGTCTGGGCTGAACCAACCATGGCCACATCACTACCAACCCACCCCCGATCAGGACGAAACCGGCCCGTTACCGACCCCAGGGCCGCTGCCCTGGCCATGCTGGATCGCGTGGACAGGGGCAAGACGACCCTGGACGCGCTCCTCGATGACGCGGCGCCCATGCTGGCGAAGCTTTCGCGCAGGGACCGGGCCCTGTTCAACGGGCTGGTCTACGGGGTGCTGCGATGGCGGCTGCGATTGGATGCCGTGGTCGCGGCCTACGCCGACCGGCCCCTTAAAAAGATCTCGCCGCCCATCCTGAATATCCTGAGAATTGCCCTGTTCCAGATCCTGTTCATGGACCGGATCCCGGCATCGGCGGCCGTCAACACGGCGGTCGACCTGGTGCGGACCCGCAAGGCCGCCAAAGCGGCCGGTTTCGTCAATGCCCTGCTGAGAAATGCACTGCGGGAGCCCGGCCGGTTCAGCATTCCCGACGCCCAGGATTCACCGGTGGATCACATCGCCGTGGCCCACGCCGTTCCCCGTTGGCTGGCCTCGCGCTGGATCCGACGGATGGGCCTTGCCCAAACCGACCGGCTGTGTGCGGCAATCAACGCCATCCCGCCCATCACCTTGCGCTGCAACCGACTGAAAAACGAGCTGGCGGAACTGGCCGATGCCCTGTCGGACCAGGCGGAGGCCATCGAATACGTGGAGAGCATCCCCGGCGGGGCCAACCTGATCCGCCCGCGCCGGCCCATCCCGGAAATGCAGGCCTTTATCGACGGCCGCTTCTCCGTCCAGGACGGGGCGGCTCAACTGGTTTCCCTGATGCTGTCACCCCGGCCGGGAGAAACCGTTCTGGACGCCTGCGCCGGTCTGGGGGGCAAGACGACCCACCTGGCCCAGATCATGGGCAACCGGGGCGCCATCGTGGCCATGGACAGCGCGGAAGCCAAACTGACCCGCCTGGAGGACGAGGCGCGCCGTTTGGGCGTGACCATCATCCGCACCCGGCAGGCGGACCTGAACCGCCCGCTTCCCGCCGGGACGCTGCCCCGATTCGACCGGATCCTGGTGGATGCCCCCTGCTCCGGCCTGGGCGTACTGCGGCGCAACCCCGACGCCAAATGGTCGTCCCAGCCGGCCGACATCCTCCGGTCGGCCAAACGGCAGGCGCGCTTTCTCGACCATCTCGCCCCGCTGGTCAAAACCAACGGTGTATTGGTTTTTGCCGTCTGCAGCATGGAACCGGAAGAAAATGAAGACGTAATCAAGACTTTTTTGAAAAAGCATGCAAACTTTGCTATAACCGGTGCGCCATCCATTGAAGAGAAGACCGTGCTTCCTTTCCTGGGCGAAGACGGCTTTTTCAGAACCGCTCCCCACATCGATCAGATGGACGGCTTTTTCGCAGCGCGGCTTGCGCGCACGCGCTGACAGGATTAAACGCCATGCCCGTTTACGATTACGAGGCCCTGGACACCAAGGGCAAAACCGTCACCGGCATCATCGATGCCGACGGCGCCCAGGCGGCACGGCAGAAAATCCGCGCCATGGGCAGCTTTCCGGTCACCGTCAAAGAAGTCACCGGCGGCGAAACCAGCAAAGAGTCCCGCAGTTTTAGCTTCTCAAGCCTCTTCAGCCGCATCACGCCGGCCCATGTCAGCCTGTGGACACGCCAGCTGGCGACCCTGACCGGCGCCGGATTCCCGCTGGTCACCGCCCTGACCACCCTGGTGTCACAAACCAAGACCCAGGGGTTCACCAAGATCGTGGCCCGGATCAAGGACTCCATCGTCGAGGGCAACAGCTTTGCCTCGTCCCTGACGCTCTACCCGTCGGTTTTCTCTCAGATTTACATCAACATGGTTCGCGCCGGAGAGACCTCGGGAACGCTGGAAATCGTTCTCCAGCGCCTGGCGGACATTATGGAAAAGCAGCAGGAGCTCAAGTCCCGGATCCAGACCGCCATGGCCTACCCGATCCTGATGACCGTCATCGGCACCCTGGTGCTTTTTTTCCTGATGACCTTCGTCATTCCCAACATCACCACCATCTTCGTGGACATGAACCAGGCCCTGCCCACCCCGACCCGCTTTCTGATCGCGGCCAGCGATCTGTTCAAGCGCTTCTGGTGGCTGCTGGTGGTCGTGATCATCGGCGGCCTGGTGGCGTTAAGGAGCTTTAGAAAGACGGAACGCGGGCTGGTTGCCACCGACCGGATGATGCTTCGCATACCCGTCATGGGAATGCTGCTGAAAAAGATCGCCGTGGCCCGCTTTGCCCGGACCCTGGCTTCGCTGCTCGAAAACGGCGTGACCATGCTGCCGGCCCTGGAGATCGTCAGGAATATCACCGGCAACGTGGTGATTTCCGGCCTCATCGAAAAGGCATCCGGCGAAGTCGAAAAAGGTCAGGGACTGGGCTTGTCCCTGGCGGCCGACGACGTCTTTCCCGACCTGGCCGTGCAGATGGTCCAGGTGGGCGAACAGAGCGGTGAACTGGAAGCCATGCTCTACAAAATCGCCGACGTGTATGAAAACGAAGTCCAGTCATCGATCATGAGCATGATGGCCATGCTGGAGCCGGTGATGATCCTGGTCATGGCCGTGGTCGTGCTGTTCATCGTGCTTTCCATCTGCCTGCCCATTTTCGAGATGAACCAGCTGGTGGGATAGGACCAACGGTTGGTGGTTCCCGGTCTCTGGTTTGTGGTCGAGTTGGCTGGAGGGGTTGATGGCTTCCAGCTTTGACCGTTGGGCTTTGAGCTGCAACCTTGCGCGCTTGATTGTTGGGTCGCATTGGGTTAGTATCCGCTATTGAGAAACGCAACGGGTTCAACGGCGCCGGTCGAACGCCGGGCAAGGAACCATGGAGGAAATATGAATCTGTCTCTCCCGCAAAACGTGGACAACCGCCGCGGCTTCACCCTGATCGAACTGATGGTGGTCATCGTCATCCTCGGCATTCTGGCCGGCCTGATCGTCCCGCGCATCATGGGCCGCCCGGAGCAGGCCAAACAACTCAAAGCCAAAATGCAGATCGAAAGCATCGGCACGGCCCTCAAACTCTACAAGCTGGACAACGGCGCCTATCCGACCACCGAGCAGGGGTTGCAGGCCCTGGTGGAGCCGCCCGCCTCGGGCAACGTCCCCAAGAACTGGCGCAAGGGCGGCTACCTGGAAAAGGGCAAGGTGCCCAAAGACCCGTGGGGCAATGACTTTATCTACCTGAGCCCGGGCGTCCATGACGATTTCGACATCATCGCCTACGGCGCCGACGGGGCGGCCGGGGGTGAGGACAAGGATGCGGATATCAACAGCTGGGAGACCGACTAACGCGGCACCGGCGATCATCTGTCGGGCTTGCGCCCGTCTCTCATGCCATGACATCGAGCCAGTCTGCCCATCTGCTTGCCCTGCACACGCAGGAACCCCTGGAAATCAAAAAAGGAACCACCCGTTTGGGCGATCGTGGATTCACCCTGATTGAAATGATCGTTGTGACCACCCTGATCAGCATCATGCTGGTGGTGGCCATACCCCGCCTGGAGGGAGGACTCTTTTCCGACGGCGGCGACGAAACCGCGCGCTGGATCATCGCCAATGTGCGCGGCCTCAAGGAAAAAGCGGTAGTCGAAAACAAAACCTACCTGCTCAACGTGTCGCCGGACATCCAGCGACTCTGGGTCACCGAAGCCGGCATGGCGGAAACCGATGCCGATGCCGCCCGCGAAGCCGGCTACGCCCTGCCACGCGGGGTGACTATCGACCATGTGGCCTTTTCTCGGACCGAGCGTGCCTCCAGCGGGACGATCCCTATTGC
Organism: Desulfosarcina sp.; assembly: GCF_055467485.1. Classification (NCBI taxonomy): domain Bacteria; kingdom Pseudomonadati; phylum Thermodesulfobacteriota; class Desulfobacteria; order Desulfobacterales; family Desulfosarcinaceae; genus Desulfosarcina; species Desulfosarcina sp. The sequence goes on from NZ_JBUOIV010000009.1 coordinate 7,537, forward strand.
CTTTTATCCCAAAGGCTATTCCGACAAGGCCGTCATCCGCGTACGAACCACTGACGGCGATCGCCTGGCCTTTTTCATCGAACCCTTTCTGGCCGGGGTCGATCTGGTCCGGGGAGCGGAAGGATGGTAAGCACGGCGTCCGTCAACTCCCGGTGCCGCCGAACCGGGCCCGGACGAAGCGGGAACCCTGAAAACGGCTTCACCCTCCTGGAAGTGATGGTGGCCCTGGCCGTGGTGGCCATTGCGCTGACAGCCATTTATCGCATGCATACCCAGACCCTGTTCATGGACGCCAGGGGACGGTTCGACACGGTGGCGGCCCTGCTGATGGGTCAGAAGCTGGCCGACATCGATACCATGGAACTGAAGGATCTTATCGGCGACAGCGGGGATTTCGGCGATGCCCACCCCGGCTATGCGTGGCAGATCCAGACGGAAAACGTCTCGTCCGACCTGCTCAAGGAAGACGGGCCGACCCTCAAGCGCATTACCGTCACCATCCGCCGGGATGGAGAAGCATCCGTTTTTAAACTGGATACTTACAGGCTTTCATATGAATAGCGCGCACCGGTGGCCATCCCCGGCAGCCATTTCCGCCGGCGGATTCACACTGCTGGAAATCATGGTGGCGATCTTTATCTTCGCCCTGGTGATCACCACAATATTTGGCTCGTTCCGGGCTGTTTTCTCCAGCGCCGATGCCGTCGGCGGCGACGTGGCCCTCTTCGAGTCGGCCCGTACCGGTTTAGGGCGCATGGCCACCGATCTGAAAGGCCTGGTCGTCTCCGACTATCCGCGATATACCAAGCCGACCTTCAATGACCCCAAGGATCCCTATCGCCTGGTGGGAGATACGACCGACGTGGCCGGCGGCAGCTTCGGCCGCCTGCGCTTCGTCTCGCTGGCCCACCTGGCCGTGAACGGGGATTCACGCCAGGGGGTCAGCCGCATCGTCTACTATGTTTCCCAGCGCGCCGACGAATCACTGGTCCTGCGCCGTGCCGACCACCTCTATCCCTTTCCCGACTTCGAGGAGAGCGTGGACGATCCCATTTTATGCGACAACATCCTGGCCCTCGAATTCGCCTACCTGGGGGCCGAGGATGAAACCAGCGACCGCTGGGATTCGGAATCGGCAGACACCGATTACGCCACACCGCGGGCCATCGAGATCCGCTTGACGGTGGGAACGCCGTCCCGGCCCAAACCATTCACCACACGGGTATCCCTGCATGTGCACCGTAAAGCCGCTGAATAGCCCGGCCGGGCAGACGGTCCTGGGCAACTGCCGGGGGGTGGCGATCCTGGTCGCCATCGGGGTGGTGGCCGTGCTGCTCACCGCCGGACTGGCCTTGAACAGCCGTATCCGCAGTTCGGTTACCGGCGCATCCCTTGCCAGGGAGCGGGTGCTGCTTTCCGAAATGGCGGTGTCCGGGGTCCATGCCGCCATGGTGATGCTGATCAACGACCGCAAGGAAAACAACGCCGATACGCTTCAGGAGGATTGGGCCAACCCGGAAAAAGTGGCCGAAATGATGGGGATGATCCCCTTTGATGATGGCAGTGTCGACGTCCGCATCACCGATGAGCGTGGCAAGGTCCAGGTGAATGCCCTGGTCAAGTTTCCCGAAGGCCAGCAGTTTTCCGCCAGCCAGCGCTTGCTTTGGGAGCGCCTGCTGGACGAGGTGTTCTCCCTCTTCGAAGCACTGCCGGACAGCGACCCCAATATGATCATCAATTCGCTGAAGGACTGGATGGACCACGGCGATGACGAGGCCATTACCGGCCTGAGCGGTGCCGAGTCTGACTACTACGAAGGTCTGGAACCGCCATACCGGTGTAAGAACGGACCCTTCGACCACCTGGGAGAAGTCGCCCTCGTCCAGGGGATCACCCCGGAGCTGTTCGCCGGCGCGGGCGGTGCAGCCGGGCTCTCGTCCCTGCTGACCGTTCACGGGGTGTCGGCGGCCGGTGACGGCCGTTTCACCTATGACGGCAAGATCAACATCTCCACGGCCGACGTTGCCGTGCTCGCCGCCCTGCTGCCCGCCGAGAATTCGGATCTGGCGGAGGCCCTGGCCGACTATCGCGTGGCCAAGGCGGATGAGACGTATACCCACACCATCACCGATGCCGGTTGGTACAAAAATGTGCCGGGGGCCGGGGGAGTCACCATCAGTCCCGATCTGATCACCGTCTCCAGCGACCTGTTCCGCATCGTTTCAACCGCAACACGCAATAAAAGAACCATCACCGTCAATGTGGTGGTCCAGCGGGAAAAAGAACAGGAGACCGGCAGATGGATCTGTAAAACCTTGATTTGGCAGGTAGAATAAGATATATGAAACAGGTTGAGGGTCCGGTATGGTGTTTTGAGACGGATGGTAGTAACATGGTGGCCGTTGGCCCCGTCCGTCCATGAAAATGCCCGCCGGTTTTGATCCAGGAAAAATAAACGGATCGATGATATTGACGACAGCCACTGAACCCCAAACAGACGAACAACCATGAGCCGCAAGGTCCTCAGCCTGGAAATCCGAGAGGAATCGATCGCAGCCGTACTGCTTGACAGCAGTTTCAAGGGCAGTCAGCTGGAGACGCAGGGGTATTTTCCCATCCCGGCGGACAAGGACGGCGATGAGGGCGTCCAAGAAGCCCTTCAATCCCTCGTGGAATCGTTCAAGCCTGCCGGCGCCACCTGTGTGCTGGGCATCCCCGCAACGGTTGTCTCCTTCAGAAATCTTTCCGTCCCCTTTCATGACATCAAGAAAATCCGGCAGATCCTGCCATTTGAACTGGAACCCAGCCTGCCGATTCCGGTAGAGGAATTGATTTTCGATTTCGAGGCCGTCAAGCATGACAAGCAGCAGGACCTGCTGACCTTTTCGGTAAAGAAAACGGATATCCAGCGCTATATTGCGCTTCTCGAAACGGTAAATTTAAGGCCGGTTGTCATCATGCCCGGCGGGTATGCCGCGGCCCGGTTCATCTCCACGATGACCGACGACAGCGGTGATTTTATCTTCATCGACACCGGTGAAGGCAGCCACACGATCTACGCCGTCTGTTCCGGACACGTTCGCATGGTCCGCACCCTTCCGGTGGCCACTGACGGCAACCCGGTCGTCCGCAATCTGGAAACCACCCTCAAGCGCACCTTCACCGCCCTTCAGGAAAGCCTGGGAATCGGGGTCGACCCGTCTGCGGTATTTTCCGCGGGTCCCCAGGCCCGGCTGCTGACCGGCGGAAAAGGGTCATCCACGCTGCTGGGCGTACCGGTCAGATCCATCGACGGTCTGCGGACCTTTCCCCGCCTGAAGGGGTCGCTGGACACCCCGGAATGGCAATCCGGACATCTGGATATCGCTCTGGCCCTGGCCCTGATGGAAACCGAGGGCGTCGGCGGCGTCAATTTTTCCACTGAGCGATCGACGATCCAGCACTACTGGAGCGAATACCGCAAAAATATCATCCTGACCGCGTCCCTGATCGTCCTTACCCTGGTGATCGTGCTGGGAGGCCAGTTCCTGGCGGTGAATGCCAAACAGCGACGTCTGGCCGAACTGGACCAACAGATCGAAACGATCTTTAAGGCCACATTTCCCGAAGTCACGCGGGTCGAGGCCCCCCTGCAGCAGATGCAGATCAAGATCAAGGAAGCCGGAGACGGCAGCAGCGGCTTCGATTTAACCGGCGCGCGCGTCCGGGTCATCGACATCCTCAACGCCCTGAGCCAGCAGATCCCGTCGTCCGCAGACGTCAAGGTCAGCCGTATGGTGGTCGGGGCCGACAACGTCGTGCTGTCCGGCGATACGGACACCTTCAACACGGTTGACGACGTCAAGGGCAAGCTGGAAGCAGCGGACCTGTTTACGAGTGTAACCATCAGCTCGGCCGACCTCGAGAAATCGGGCAACCGGGTGAGATTCAAACTGAAACTGGATTTTTAGCCAACCATGGCCATCAAACTCAACAAACGTGAAAAAATCGGTGTGGCTGCAGCGGCGGCCGCCATCGTGATCTTTCTGGTGTTGCAGGTCCTGGTCTTCCCCCTGTTCGAGAAAAACGCCCAATTGACGCGAACGCTGGCCACCCGACAGCAGGAACGGGAACAGATTCTGCTGTTGCAGGCCGAATACCAAAAAACGGCCGAAAAGGCGCAGGAGGCACAGCGTCACCTCAAGAGACGCAAACAGGGATTCACCCTCTTCTCATTTCTGGAAACCCTGGCGGGACAGACGGGTGTCAAAAGCCATATCGCCTATATGAGGCCGACCACCACGAGCCAGAAGGACAGCCCGTACCGGCTGTCCATGGTAGAGATGAAGCTGCAGGAAATCACCATGTCGCAGCTTCTGGCCTATCTGCACGGCATTGAAACATCCATGGAGATGATCTCCATCAAACGGCTCTCCATTTCCAAGGGAGAGCAGAAGGCCGATCTGATCAATACGGTGTTTCAAGTCGAAACTTTGGAGATGTAACGTATCTCATGATATCCGTTAAGGCCGTTTTCGCATATCTGTTGGTCGCCCTGCTGGCGGCAGCGCTCTTTCTGGTCCTGCTGTTCCCCGACCAGGCGGTCAAATCATACGTGGACGGCCAACTGGCAGCCATCGACCCGTCGCTGAGCATGGAGGCGAAGACGATCCGACCGGCCCTGCCGCCGGGACTCAAAATGATCGGCATCGACCTGAACCGCGAGGGCGTTCGACTGGCCCATTTCGAAGACGCCCGTGTAGCGCCCGATCTGGCGAGCCTGCTCCAGGATGAAAAACAGGTTCGCTTTCAGGCCCATATCGCCGACGGGACGATAGACGGCCGCGCAACCGTTCAGGGCACCGGCCCCTCCGGCCCTCTGCGGGTGGAAGCGGATCTCTTTGACATCCGCCTGGACAAACTCGAAGCCATTAAAGCCGATGCGCCCTTTTCCCTTTCCGGCGCCCTCAAGGGCCGCATGACCCACGATGCGTCGCGCACCCCGACGGGCATGACCAGCGGGTTGCTGAATGTTTCGGACCTGCACATCACCCTGAAAACGCCTTTTTTCGGCATCACCGATCTGGTGATGGACCAGACGGATGCGGACTTTTCGGTCAGCAGGGGGAGCCTGCGGCTCAAATCGCTGACTTTCGACGGCCCCATGCTTGAAGGCAAAATTTCCGGTACCATCGAACTGAGACAACCCTTCGAGCAGAGCCGCCTGATCCTCACCGGAAATGCCAAGCCCCGGCCGGAGTTGATCGCCCGGCTCCAAGAGACCATCCCCCAGGGGATCGTCAACACGCAGACATTGGGAACCCGGGGGCTGACCTTCCGGGTCCGCGGTTCCATTGACCGCCCAGATGTCTCCATGAGATAGGCGATGATACCAAAAGCCATTTTCACATTCATCAATCTGCTGTGCATCACCGTTTCCGCCTATGTGGTCGTGGACGGTTTTTACGGGACCCTGTCCGCACGGCTGGCCCAGTCCCCCCTGTCAACCCGTCAGAACGTATACCGGGTGGGCGATACGGTCACGACCCAGCGCCCCCTGGCCGCCTATAATGCGATACTGGAACGCAACCTTTTCAATACCCGTTCCACCAGTGAACCCCAGACGGGAAAGGTGGATGTCGAATCGCTGGAAGCGACCAAACTGAACCTCAAGCTCTGGGGGACGGTTACCGGCACCGGCGATGGCGACTATGCGGTCATCGAAGACGTCAAGGCGCGCGAACAGAACCTGTACCGGGCCGGCGACGCCATCCAGACGGCCACCGTCAAGGAAATATACAGGGAGAAGGTCGTCCTGACCGTAAACGGAACGGATGAAGTGCTCCAGATGGAGGAACTGGAATCGGGCAAAGCCCCATTCCGGCCCGGCGGGCTTCCGGTTCGCGCAACGGCGCCCTCCTCCGGTGCGGTTCGCGCCCAGCGAATCTCCCTGAGGCGCTCTTACATCGAGCAGTCCATGACCGACGTAGCCTCGCTGATGACCCAGGTACAGATCCAGCCACACATGGAAAACGGCGTCCCGGCGGGCCTGGCCCTTTCCAGTATCAAGCCCAATTCCATCTTCCGCAGAATGGGCCTTAGAAACGGAGATGTCATCGCCGGCGTGGACGGCAATGAAATCACATCGGTAGATGACGCGCTGAAGCTGGTGGACAGCCTTAAATCCGCATCCAACCTCTCTGTGCAGCTAAAACGCAGGGGACAGGAAAAAAACATCGAATATATCATCAGATAGCCGGCCAGGCGCCCCCGGGCCCGTTGCCGGTGGAAACGGGAAAAAAGATATGGCTATGGAAAACACAATGGATGCGACCAGAAAATGCATGGTCGGCGCGCTGATCGTCGTGCTGACGGTCTTTCTCCTTGCCGCCAGCACCGCCGCCCAAAGTCAGGACCCGAACCCGGTTAACGGCGGCAGTGCGGCGGCAAATGGTTCACAGCGCTTTGTTTCCATTGATTTCAACAATGTGGATATCAGCGTATTCATCAAGTTCATCAGTGAACTCACCGGTAAAAACTTCGTCATCGATCAGCGTGTCAAGGGTAAGGTGACCATCATCTCCCCGTCCAAGATCTCGGTTGACGAAGCCTTCAAGGTGTTCGAATCGGTGCTCGACGTGCACGGTTTCGCCACCGTGGAGACCGGCAGACTGATCAAGATCATCCCGTCTCCGGATGCACGCACCAAGAGCATCGAAACCCGAACCCGGGCCAAGGGCGATTCAGACGATGACCAGGTGGTGACCCAGCTGATGCCCCTGCGCTATGCCGACCCCGACGAAGTCAAGCGGCTGTTCACCCCCATGGTTTCCAAGAGCAGCGTCATTCTCTCCTACGCGCCCACCAACACCTTGATCATCACCGACAATTATTCCAACATCGTCCGCCTGATGAAGATATTGAAGACCATCGACATCCCCGGCGTGGGACGTGAAATCACCATCTTTCCCATTCACAATGCCGATGCGGCCAAGCTGGTGTCTCTGCTGGAAACCGTATTCAAATCCTCCCAGGGCCAGGTCAAGAAAGGGGCGGCGCCATCGGACCGCGGCGCCGCCTTCGTGGCCGACGAACGCACCAACAGCATCATCATGGTGGCCAGCGAAGTCGACACCAACCGGATCCGCAGCCTGATCGACACCTTGGACCTGGAGACGCCCAAGGGCAAAGAGAAGATCCACGTCTACTACCTGGAATATGCGGCAGCGGAGGAAATCGTCGCCGTGCTCAAAGATCTCCCCAAGGAGGACAAGGCCAACGCCGCCGGTGCCAAGGAAGCGCCCGTGGTTTCCGACAAGGTGACCATTACGGCAGACAAGGCCACCAACAGCCTGATCATCACCGCCGACCGGGACGACTATGCCACCCTCGTGGAAATCATCCGCCAGATCGACATCCCGCGATCCATGGTTTACATCGAAGCCTTGATCATGGAGGTCAATGCGGAAAAAAGCTTCGATCTGGGCACTGAATGGGTCGTGGGCGACGATGTCAACTTGAACAATGACCGCCAGGGGATCGTCGGCGGCGGCTTCACCACCGATGATTCGAGCCTGCAATTCAACCCCACCACCGGGGCTCTGGTGCCATCGCTCGCCTCCGGCTTTTCATTAGGCCTTTTCGGTGAGGCGATCGAAATTGCCGGCGTCTCGTTTCCCAGCATCGCAGCCATCGTCCAGGCCTATAAAAAAGACCGGGATATCAACATTCTGTCGACACCCCAACTGCTCACCACCGACAATCAGGAAGCCAGCATTACCGTGGGCAAGAACATCCCTTTCCAGACCACCACATCCACAACCAACAACGACACCTACAATTCGTTTGAATACCGGGATGTGGGCAAGACCCTCAAGATCACGCCGCAGATCAACAAGGACCGCATGGTCCGGCTGAACCTGTCGCTGGAAGTCTCCGCCCTGGAGAGCAGTGTGGATAATCGGCCGACGACGCTGAAGCGCACCGTGGAAACCACGGTGATGGTCAGGGACAGCAGCACCGTGGTCATCGGCGGGCTGATCGACGACACCTTCTCCCAGACCGAATACAAGGTCCCCTGCCTGGGCGACATACCCGGACTGGGCTGGCTCTTTAAAACCAGCGCCAAAGGCAGCGAAAAATCAAATCTGTTCATCTTCATCACCCCTAAAGTGATCCAGAACCCCGAGGAAGCCTCGACCATATACGATTCCAAAAAAAGCGAAATAGACGAGATGCGCGAGCTGCAGATCAAGCTCTACGAAGGCGACAAGGACGCGGCACCGGCCGAGCCCGTTGAAGGTGATCGGTCAAACGAACCGGTCCCGGGGGCGATGATCGACGACAAGGGGGACAGCGGAAATGCAGGCCAGGCCGCCATCATGCAGATCACACCCGCCGCGTCTGAATCGGTGATTGATCCCTCGGCAGACCGCTATCATCTCCAGGTGCAGTCCTTCAGCGACCAGATGTCGGCGATGGGTTCGGTGGAGAGACTCAAGCAGATGGGATATAAGGCCCATATCACCGAAACGGATGTGGACGGCAAAATCTGGTACCGGGTGCAGATCGGGGGCTTTTCTGACCGCGTTGCGGCACAGATGGCCCGGGACACCCTGTCCGAACAGGGCATGACGGACACGCTCATCCTGAAAAACAGCCAATGAACAAATCCCTGGAAGACATCATAAAGAGCAAGTACGGCGTCTCTGAGGAGGATTATGCGGACGCCGTCCGGCTGCACAGTGAAAAAGGCGGCCGCCTCTCCGAGGTGCTGCTGCAGCGCAAGGTCCTCACCGAGACCCAACTGCTGGATGCCTTGGGCGAAGTGTATGACATCCCCTTCTGGCCCGAACTGCCCCTGGAGAGCTTCGGTGAGGATCGCACGCGCAGTGCCCCCATCGGGTTTCTCAAGCGCCATGCCATGGTGCCGCTGGTACTCAAGAATATCCCGGCATCCGGGGTTACCGTTCTGCCCGAAGAGATGGTCAATATCATCGCCGTCAACGACCCGGCCGCGTTTGAACCCCTGGACGACCTGGCCCGGATGATCGGCTTTTCATCCTACAACCTGGTGCTCTCCACCAAGAGCGCCATTTTTGCCGCCATCAACCTGATCTTTGACATGAGCAGGGGCACCGCCGAACAGCTGGTCCAGCACATGGAGGAAGATGGCAGCACCATCATCAGTGAGATCGAGGACACCGCCGACCTGCTCGAGGACACCAGCGATGCCCCCATCATCAAGCTGGTCAATCACATCATCTCCCAGTCCATCAAGGCCCGCGCCAGCGACATTCACATCGAGCCGTATCAGGACAGTTTCAAGGTGCGCTACCGGGTGGACGGAATCCTCTACGACCTGCTCACGCCGCCAAAATGGATTCAGGCGTCACTGATTTCGCGAATCAAAGTCATGGCCAAACTCAATATCGCCGAAAAGCGACTGCCCCAGGACGGTCGCCTGGAGGTCAAGATCGGCAGCCAGAATGTGGATGTGCGTGTTTCCACCCTGCCCACCACCTTCGGCGAACGGGTGGTCATGCGCCTGCTGAACAAATCGGAGGAGGTCCTGAACCTGAAAGAACTGGGACTGTCGCCCGAAGACCTCGAACTGTTCAACCGGCTGGTGACCCAGCCCAACGGCATCATCCTGGTGACCGGTCCCACCGGAAGCGGCAAGACCACCACCCTCTACTCCGTGCTGGCCTCCATCATCAAGCCGGACATCAACATCATCACCATCGAGGATCCGGTGGAGTACCAGCTCAAAGGCATCAGCCAGATCCAGGTGAACCCGAAAATCGATCTCACCTTTGCCCGCGGCCTGCGTGCCATCGTTCGCCAGGATCCGGACGTGATCCTCATCGGCGAGATCCGCGACAAAGAGACCGCCACGATCGCCGTCCAGTCGGCCCTGACCGGCCACCTGGTGTTCTCCACCCTGCACACCAACGATTCGGCCGGTGCGATTACCCGCCTGGTGGACATCGGTGTCGAGCCGTTTCTCATCTCCTCTTCCGTGGTGGCGGTCATAGCCCAGCGTCTGGTGCGTGTGCTGTGTGACCACTGCAAGGAAGCCTACACCCCGGGCGTAATCCTGGACAGCATCGGCATTTCCCGGGCGCAGTTGAGAAACCACACCCTCTATCAGGCCAACGGCTGCGAAAAGTGCTTCAATACCGGATACCGCGGGCGTATCGCCATATTCGAGATCATGCACATGCGCGAGGGACTGAAAAATCTGATTCTGAAAACCTTCGATGCCACGCAGATCAGACAATTCGCCCTGCAGTACAAAATGAGAACCCTGCGCCAGAGCGGCATCGAAAAAGTGCTGGCCGGAACGACCACCATCGAAGAGGTCCTGCGGGTGACCCAGCAGGGACCGGATGAACGGGAACCATCAGCTCCTGAACCGCGGTAGCAAACGTATTTTCCTTACCTGGCGGCGCAACGGGGTGAACGAGGCGCCCGACCCGATTGATAAAATGGCCGGCGAAGCGAGACTTTCGTTTGGCGTTCGATGGCCGTCATTCATACACGGCTTCCGGCGTCTATCGGAAAAACCCGACGGCCGGTTGAAGGTTCAATATGAAAACCCGCTACCTGGCGACCCTTTTTTTCCTGTTGGCCGGCACCGCATGGGCCGGGCCTCAGGCATCCGGTCCGCCCCCTTCGGGGGAATCCATGCCGGTGCTGGCGGGACCTATCGGCTTCTTCCAGCGGTATCTGTCCGGGGCGGACGGCCACCGCTGCCCCATGACCCCGTCGTGCTCCAGCTATGCCCTGCAGGCCGTTAAGCGTCACGGAAGCATCAAAGGATGGATCATGGCCAGTGACCGGCTGATGCGCTGCGGCCGTGACGAACTGAAGTTAAGTCCGTCCGTAATGACCCGCAACGGCATCCGCTGCCAGGATCCGCTTGGCAACAACGACGTCTGGCCGCACTGACGAAGGGAATGCCCAGAGGTGAATCAACCCGTGTTCCGCTTTCTGACCGCCCTCGGCGTGACCCTCGTGCTGATGGCAGCCCCTGCCGGCGGCTTCGCACAATTGACTATCGATGCGGACAGCCAATACCGGTATGCCCAGTCCCTTCTCGATTCAGGGGCCGCCGACGAGGCGATTGCCGAATTCAACCGCTTTATCCATTTCTTTCCGACCGACCCCAGAGTTCCCCGGGCCCGATTCCAGACGGGCATGGCCCACTTCAGCGCCGGCCGGTATCCGGCGGCAGCGGCCATTTTCAACCAGCAAACCGTTGATTATAACGGCTCGCCCCTGGACACCAGCGCCTTTTTCATGCTCAGCCGCAGCCATGCCCGCCAGGGCATGATCGAACAGGCCATATTGGATCTGTACAACCTGGTGGCATTGTCTCCGGGACCGGCGGTCATCGACCGGGCCCACTACGAATTGGGGTGGCTCCATGTGGATCAGGGCCGCTGGACCGACGCTGACCTGGCCTTTGGTCGCATTTCAGCCGACAATCAGGACCGCTTCCAGGTAGCCGATCTGAAGCAGGCCCTGGCCCGCAGCGGGGCGATCCCGGTCAAGGCTCCGACCACCGCCGGTTTGCTTTCGATCATACCCGGCGGCGGTCAGCTCTACTGTAACAGATACCAGGATGCGGCTACGGCCTTTTTGCTCAACGCCGCGCTGATCTGGGCGGCATGGGAGGCTTTTGACAACGAGCAATACGCCCTTGGCAGCGTGATCAGTGTCGTGGAGTTCGGGTTTTACGCCGGCAATATTTACGGTGCCGTCTCCAGCGCCCACAAGTATAACCGCGACCGGGTTGCCGAATACCGTGAACGCCTCAACCAGCGCAGGCAGATGTCCTTATCCCTGGCCCCGGCACCCGAGGGCGCCGCCCTGTGCCTGACCTTTCGATTTTAATGCCATGCCATCTCCCCCCGCTTCATCGGTAAGGCATCTGGCCCAAAAAACGCTGCGGATCGTTCTGCTGGTCGCCCTGTTCATGGCCATGGCCGGTATTGGCGCCTACGTGTCGTTGACCCTGATCATCAAGGGGGAAGATACCGTGATCGTCCCCGACCTGGTGGGCAAGGACGTCCTGTACGGCCTCGAGATCCTTTCGGACCTTGGACTCAATACCCGCGTCAAAGGCACGGAATACCATGACCAGGTGCCTAAAAACCACGTCATCGATCAAGATCCGGAGGCCGGTGCCGCCATCAAGCGGGGCCGGGACGTGAAGATTCGCGTCTCGCGAGGGCCGGAGACCATTTCGATGCCCAATCTGGCCGGCCTTTCCCTCCAACAAAGCCGGATCCTGTTGACCGAGTATGGGTTGTGCCAGGGGCTGTTGTCCGGCATGGCCAGCCCCCGTTTCGATGCCGGGCAGATCATGGCCCAATACCCGCCACCCGGCAGTATCGTTTCGCGGAACACCTGTACCGACCTGTTGATCAGCCGGGGGCCGTCATCCCCGGCATTTTCCATGGTCGATCTTTCCGGATTTAGCCCGGAGTCGGCCATTCGCCGTTTGGAACGGATGCAGCTGGCCGTGGGAAGCATCCGGACCGTTCGCCGCATCGATGCGCCACCGGATACCGTCGTGAATCAGATACCACCGGCCGGACACCGGGTTGCACCGGGCAACCGCGTGGACCTGACGGTAAACCGATCCATTCAGGGCCGCCATGCAGGCGGAACCGGGAGCGCCGACCCGGTCGAACTGTTCCGGTTCGCTCTGGAAAACGGTTTTTTGAAGAAACGGGTCCAGGTCAGAATGAATCGGCCGCAGATGTCGCTCAACCTGTTTGATGATTTCATGGCGCCGGGCCAAGAGATCTGGCTTTTGGTTCCAAAAAATGGTAACCCCACCATACTGGTGTATGTGGATGACCAACTGATGGAAACCCGCATCATGTATGCAGACTGACTGCGCAGGCCAATCGTTGAACAGGTAAGGAGATGTGAAGATGAAATGCATTGCACCGTCGATTCTATCGGCTGATTTCTCTCGACTGGGTGAAGAAGTTCGTGCGGTGGAAACGGCCGGCGCAGACTGGATCCACGTGGATGTCATGGACGGCTGTTTCGTCCCCAACATCACCATGGGCCCGCTGGTGGTTGAAGCGGTCCGCCGGTCCACCGCGCTGACCATGGATGTCCATCTGATGATCGAACGACCGGAACGCTATATCAAAGATTTTGCCGATGCCGGTGCCGACTATATCGCTGTCCACCAGGAGGCCTGCACCCACCTGCATCGAACCATTCAGTTGATCCGTGAACATGGGGCCAAGGCCGGTGTGGCCCTGAATCCCGCTACGCCGGTGGAATCCCTCCAGTGGACACTGGATGACCTCGATTTCGTTCTGATCATGAGCGTCAACCCCGGCTTCGGCGGTCAGCAGTTCATCCCGTCGGCCCTGGACAAGGTGGCCCAGCTCAGGGCACTCATCCGCGAGCGGGGTTTGTCCACCCTGATCCAGATCGACGGCGGCGTGAACGCCGACACCATCGGCCGCATCTCGTCAGCCGGCGTAGATGTATTCGTGGCCGGCAGCGCCATCTTCGGCAGCGGCGATTATGAACGGACCATTTCCGAACTCAAGGCAAAATGGTAAAAGGGGGTATCGATGGCTGACAGTCGGCAGAACCCATTGATTCTCGTGGTCCACGGCCCCAACCTCAACATGCTGGGAAAGCGAGAACCCGAGCACTACGGCAATCGGACCCTGGAGGAGATCGACGCCGCCCTGCATGCCAAGGCCGCAAAGCTGGGACTTGAGATTTCCACGTTCCAATCCAACCACGAGGGAGCGATCGTAGAGTCCATCCAAAAGGCCGTCGGGCGCGTGCAGGGCTTGATCATCAACCCGGCCGCTTTCACCCACACCAGTGTGGCCATCCGGGACGCAGTCCTGATCCTGGATGTACCGACAATCGAGGTCCATCTGTCAAACATCCACAAACGGGAATCGTTCCGCCAGCGATCGTATATCGCCGACATCGCCACCGCGCAAATCTCCGGATTAGGGGCTTCGGGGTACATCTACGCCTTGGATGCCCTGGCGCAGCTGATCACCTGACGCCAAGCCATGACCGCCAACTTCAGACAACCGTCGCTAACCGCCGACCGGCCTGCCGCCGGTCGGTTCTCCGCTCTCCAGTCATCCTTCGATCGCCAGGTCCTGCGCGGTCTGTCGGCCGAATGGGAAAACGCCCTGTGGCTGTTGCCCGAATCCCTTCGCGGATCCATCAAACGTCCCCTTTTTGCCATTCGGGACATGCCGGCCAGGCTGGGCTGCTGGAGCCGGAACAAGCGTGAAATCACCCTGAGCCGGGAACTGGCCAGCGGTCACCGCTGGGATGATGTCAAGGAGGTGCTGCTCCACGAGATGGCCCATCAGGTGGCCCATGAAGGCCTGCAGGCCACATCCGAACCTGACCATGGCGACGGGTTCCGAAAGGCCTGCCGCCTGCTGCGCGCCAACCCGGCGGCCTCCGGGACCTATCGCCCCCTTCACGAACGCCTGCGGCGGCAGGAGGAATTGAACGACCGGGATCGCATCGTGGCCAGGATTCACAAGCTCATGGCCCTGGCCGAAAGCAACAACCCAAACGAAGCCCAGGCCGCCATGCTCAAAGCCCACGAGCTGATTTCACGCCATAACGTGGACCTGATCACGAAAGGTCTTGATCAGGATTACCACAGCATCTTCTTAGGCTCACCCCGCCTGAGGCATTTTCGTGAGGCCTACCATCTGGCCCACCTGCTTCAGGATTTTTACTTCGTCCAGGGCGTGTGGATCCAGGCCTGGGTGCTCGAAAAGGGCAGGATGGGACGCGTGCTGGAGATCAGCGGCACCCGGAAAAACGTCCGGATCGCCGATTATATCCATGCGGCCATATGCCGCTACATCGAGGATGCCTGGGCCGAATATCGACGCGACAGAGGCCTGAATCGATATCGTAAAACCGATTTTGCCGTCGGCATCATCGAAGGGTTCAAGGCCACCTTGAAGCAGGCATCCCCAATAGATATTCCGGGCGTTGGCACGCATCTGCCCGCCCGTATCGAAGACCGTGCCCTGGCCCGTTACCTGACCGATCGCTATCCCCATGTCCGATCATTTTCAAAAAGGGGCCCCGGGCACGACGCCCGGGTTCTGGCCGACGGAGCGGAAAGCGGCCGCCGGCTGGTCATCGCCAAAGGCATCACCCGCCGCGATGGATTCAAGAACAAGTGCTTGGATTACAGGAACCACGCCGATGAGGAAAACCCGTCCGCGAAATCCGGACGCTGAAACTGGGGGGACCCGTGAAGGACAAACGATCCAAAGTCAATCGAAAAGCGGTTCATGTGGTCACCATCGGCGGCGGCAGCGGCCAGTATGCCCTGTTGTCCGGCTTGAGGGATCTGAAAGGCATCCGCATCAGTGCCGTCGTTTCCATGATGGACAGCGGAGGCAGCACCGGCCGGCTCCGTGACGAGTTGGGCACCCTGCCTCCCGGTGACATCCTCAAGTGCATCCTGGCCCTGTCTCCCCACCAGGAGACCGCCCGGGTCATCTTTCAGAAACGGTTCAACAAGGACAGGCGCCTCAAGGGGCACAATGCCGGCAATATGCTCTTGACCATGCTCTCGCGCTATACCGGCAGCTTTCCCGCCGGCGTGCAGGCCCTGGCCGAGATCCTTGATGCCCGGGGTGAAATCCTGCCGGTCACCATCGACCGGGCCACCCTGGTGGCGGAGTTGACCGACGGCAGCCGGATATACGGCGAGAGCGCCATCGACACCCCCCGCGGCCACCAGCGCGAAACCATCCGGGATGTCTACCTGGTCCCCCACCACAGTGATGCGATCGCCGTTTATCCGCCGGTCCTCGATGCGATCGCCGATGCCGACATCATCATCCTGGGGCCGGGCGACCTGTTCACCAGCATCATTCCCAACCTCATCGTCCCCGGCCTGCGGGAAAAGCTCAGCACCGTGTCTGCGCCCATTTATCACGTGGTCAACATCATGACCAAGTTTGGTGAAACGAACCACTTCCAGGCCTGCGACTTCATCTCTACCATCGAAGGTTTCACCGGCCGCAAGATCAGCGGCGCCATCGTCAACACGCGACGACCCGATGACCGCCTGCTGAGCCTCTATCGGAAACAGAAAGCCGAATTTGTCAGCGTCGGTTACCCGGATGACGGTTGCCGGCTGATTATGGAAGACCTGCTCGAGACCTCGGGAGACGTCATCCGCCACGACCCTGAAAAACTGGCCGCTCTGATTGAAAGGATCATTGCCGACGGTTCGTCCCAGGTCTGATTGCCGGTTGGCTGGCTACCCCCGCCGCAAGCGACGGAAAAGATACTCGCCATTGAGGTTCACGGCGCCTATTTAAACCGGTTTTACGGGGTTTTTCTCGCGCCATCTGGCCAATATGCCCCTGGCGATCCACAGGTCAGCCGGCGTGGTGATCTTGATGTTGTCCGGGTCTCCGGAGACCACGGTCACCCGCTCGCCGGCAAACTCGGCGATGGAAGCGTCGTCGGTGGCGGCAAATCCGCGCTCGGCGGCCATCTGGTGGGCACGCCGGATCAAGTCGAGGGAAAAGGTCTGCGGCGTCTGGGCAAGACGGATCTGGCCGCGGTTCAGCGTGCCGACGATCACCCCGTTGCCATCCACCTGCTTCAAGGTGTCGGTCGCCGGTATTGCCGGGATGCACCCCCCGGTATCCGCGACGCCGGCAAGGCAGGCATTCATGAGAGACAAACGCACGAATGGTCGCACGCCGTCATGGATCATGACGATGCCCTCGGAAACGCCTATGGCGCACAGCCCGTTGAACACCGAGTCCTGCCGCCGGCGCCCGCCGGCCACCAATTCAACGTCATGCCCCAGGGACAGGGACGCCAACACGTCGGCCCGGCACCGTTCCCGATCATTTTCCGGAACCACGAGAACGATGCGGTCCAGATCGGGGTGCCGGTCAAAAGCCATCAGCGTATGGGCGACAATGGGAAGGCCGCCCAGGCTGAGATATTGTTTTCTCACCGCGGTTTTCATGCGGGACCCGCTTCCCCCGGCGACAATGACGGCGCAGATCATTTCAGGTAGCTCAGCTCGCGGGGAAGCGGCACACCTTTGCCCATGGTGTCTTCCCCGTAATTGACGCCGGCCAGGATCTCTATGGCAGCCAGGGCACGCGTGTCACCCTCGAAAGTCACCTCGGTGATCTTCTCTTTTTGTATTTTTCCGCCGGCCCATTGAATATCCAGTACACTGCTGGCGTCGAAACGGTCCTGGCCCACGACCAGTTCAACCTGCCCTCCGAAATGCTGAACGATCTTGGCCACCAGGAGACTGGGCCGGCTGTGAAATCCCAGCTTGACTGGAATCCCCACGGTAATGGCGGAGCGCTCGATGTTTTCGTTGAGAATTTCCCGCGCCAGTTTCTTTCCGGAGTTGAGATAGTGACAGGCATAGTAAAGGCCGTAGTTGATGGTCCGGTCCAGCAGGATCACCGGATCCACCAGGGACGCCAGTTTGTCCTGGACCCGCTTGTATGTGTTTTTATACCCGGCTTCGTGGAGGTGCCGTTCGTAAAAATGAAGCAACCGCCCCATCATCTGCAGCAAATGGAAGACAATAGAGAAGTAACTTCTCAGCGACTTTAGCTTGCGGTCACCGAACCTGAATCCGCCGTGAATCACATAGGTGTCGAAGGAAGATTGAAGGTTGTGCACCAGCATCTCGAAGCGGCGGATCTGCACCTCGTTCACCGTTTCGGGCACCAGAGCGGCAATCTCCTCGTTTCCGTAGGGTTCGTAAAACCCCATCGGGTCGAAGCTGGCCGCGATCGAAAGAAACTCGCTGGCAATTTTTACGATGTTGCGCTTTTGAACGTCCTTGGCATCATCGTCAATGTCGTATTTGAGCATTTCACTGGTGGTGATACCGGGAAAATCCTCTGACACGAAAGCGTCCGACGGCTTGGCGATGTTCAGCCGAGAGGCTTCGTCGATAATCACGGGAGAAAGGTTCCGCAGGGCTTCGTTTAAAAAGGTAAGGGTTTTCTCCCCCTGTTCACGAAAGACCTCTGTATCCGGTATATCATAGAATATCAGTCGGTTAAGGATATGCTTCTGACAATATGCCCCGAGACTCAGGTGCCTGACCGTGGCGCACAGCTCCCGGTACAGGTACCAGTCCTCGCTGTTCTTGGCCCCGTGGAAGTCGAGGAAGTCTTCAAGCACCTGTGACGTGCTGATCAGCTTGGAATACAGTTTTTTGGTGAATACGTGGTTGGGGGTCTGACGGCTGGAGATATAAATGCAGCATTTCAGGTAGTCTGAAGAGAATATTCTGACCTTTTCGGAAAAAGAAATTTCACAATAGGGATCGTTCACGTAGCGCTCCGTTCATCAACCGGGTTAGCAATCGCATCAGGTTTGACGTCCTCAGCCCATCTACCATCCCCGTGAATGCTTAGAACAGGCACTAGCACCGCCAATCCGCCAGGGACGATTTAACGATCGCTTCCCCCCGGCGCCCGTCAAACCACGGGTAAAGCAGCGCTGCAGAGACGCCTTGGGGGAGGAAGCCGCCCTCACGGGCCGGCAAAAAGGCGTTGGCGGATGGATACGAATTTGCGGCCGGAGCAGCCCGTAAGCCGAATTCTGTTCCCCCGGCCGGTTACCCGGATCGGGGGCAGCGATCATTCATCTGGGATGCCGATTGCCCGGCACCTCGTGCGACCTACCCGGGAGCTTGGACGGGCAGCCCTCGGACGCTCCCCTATTTGGTCTTGCACCGGGTGGGGTTTACCTAGCTTCTCCGGTCACCCGGAGAACTGGTGCGCTCTTACCGCACCGTTTCACCCTTACCCTGCCGTTACCGGCAGGGCGGTCTGCTCTCTGTTGCACTTGCCTTCACGTCACCGCGACTCCATGTTATGGAGCACCCTGCCCTGTGGTGTTCGGACTTTCCTCCAGCTCCCCAAAAAGGAGCCAGCGATCGCCTGGTCTACTCCGACCGCAAATTCATCATCTAGGTTCTTTCCAATAAATAATCCGATGGCAGTGGGGGCAAAACCGTAGCTCATCAAATCGCTGCAGCTCATTGAACAACTGCGCGGGAATGTTCATGTGGCATCCCATGCAGATGGCCTGCTGAACGGGCACCACAGCCAGCCCACGAACCTTCTTTTTCACGTCATCCAGAACGGTGATCACATGGGGATCGGCATGGGCGCTGATCCGGGCCTTCTTTTCGTTCAGCGCTTCAACGGCCTTGCGTTCCCGCATCTCCTTGACGGCAAAGGTTTCTTTCTTTTCGTTGTAGGATTGAATGAAACCCGCCAGTTCCTCCTCTTTGGCCTTGACCGCTGCCTCTGCGGATTCAATGGTCTCCAGATACTCGAGCATCCGGTCTTCGATCCCCGAATTTTTTTTACGGATCTCATCGATCTCTTTCAAGATCGACTGGTACTCTTTGTTGGTTTTAACCGCACGTAGTTTTTCGTTGCTCTTGACGATCATCGCCGCGTTGAGCTTAGCTTCCGATTCAAGATCGCGATAGGCTTTCCTCAGATCGTCAAGGGTCGCTTTTTCGGAGGCGACCAAGGCCTCGCGCTCGGCCACGGCCCGGTCCAGGGCAGCGGCTTCATCGTTCAGGGCATTGACCAGCCGGCCGGCTTGAAGGATCTCCAACTCAACGCCCTGCACTTCTACGAGGATGTTAATCTGTTCTTGAATATTGCTCATGCCTGCCTTTCTCATATCCCGCTTTTGAACCCTTCCCCGCGGCAAGTCGCGGGGAGGGTTCACCGTGGGGATAAAAAAATCGATTTTCAGTCCGCCCGCCACCCCCGCCGCAGGCGACGGGTAAAACGCCCGATGTCGCGGTTCACAGGTAATGAAATGGGTCGCTTTCGGTGTCCACGGGTTCCACGGTGACCGACAGGCCAGCGGCCTTGACGGACTCGCGGAGAAGCGCGGCCAGGACATCGACGACCGGGTGCTCCGATCCGAAGTGTCCGATATCGATGAGCCCGATGCCTGCCTGCTGGGCATCCCTGGCCGTATGATAACCCAGATCCCCACTCACGTAGGCCTGGGCGCCAGCGTCGATCGCCGCAGCCATCAGGCTGGCGCCGCTTCCGGAGCACACCGCCACCGTCTCCACCAGCATGTCCGCCTTGCCGACAATCTTAACCGTCGGGAGGTTCAGCGCACCCTTCAGCCTCTCTGCGAAGGCGTCCAGTGGCAACGGCGGTTCAAGAACTCCCACCCGTCCCAAACCGGCCTGGTTGTCCCGGACAGTCAGGGGATAGGCGTCGTAGGCCATGGATTCATACGGGTGAACCTTTTGCAGCGCCCGCACCACTCCGCTTACGTCCGCGTTGGCCACGAGGATTTCGATGCGGCTTTCCTGGACTTCCGTAAGGGCGCCGGTCTTGCCGACGGAAGGGGACGACCCCGAGCCCGGTAAAAAGGTGCCAACGCCCTCACATCGGAAACTGCAGCATGCATAATTGCCAAGCCGGCCGGCCTCCATGGCGAACAGGGTATCGAGGATGGCTTTCACTCGGTTCAAAGGTACGAATACCACCAGCTTGCACATGTCGGCATCGGCAGGCCCGGCCAGCACACGAAGCTTGTGCAGCCCCATCCGGCCGGCCAGGACATCATTCACACCGCCCGCCACACTGTCCAGGTTGGTGTGAGCACTGTAAATGGCCAATCGTCCGCACAGGGCCATCTCGGCAATTTTGCCCAGCGGAGAATTGCAGTCGATCCGTTTGACCGGTTTGAAAATCAAGGGATGATGCGTGACCAATAGATCCACATCGTTCTCGCAGGCCCTGGAAACCACTTCGGGCAGGGGGTCCAAGGCTGTCCATACTTTTCTTACCGGCCAATCACGGTTCCCGATCTGAAGTCCGACATTGTCCCACGACTCCGCCAGTCGGGGAGGCGCCAGTCGGTCCAGGATCCGTAACAATTGAGCCACGGTTGCTGTCATGCGGTTTACCTCAAGCGTTCAGCTGCCGGCAACGGACATAAAAAAAGGCGCGGTAGCCGGAGTCTATCCACGCCGAATCGCCTTTTATCCCCGCCACCACCAGATGCCGAGATCTCCGGGCGTTATGGGTTGACGAACGGCGCCGGAGTTTTTTTAAGTGGGCCCACCTGGGATCGAACCAGGGACCGACCGGTTATGAGCCGGTGGCTCTGCCAACTGAGCTATGGGCCCGTATCAGGTCAAAAGCGATTGTTGGTCTACCTTTGTCATGGCAAATTGTCAAGCGAATGCAGTCCCGTTCCCTGACGTATCAATTGTCTATGAAACTCTTCAACTTCCGGCTGCGGGTAGGGTGGCGCAGCTTTCTCAGCGCCTTGGCCTCGATCTGCCGGATCCGCTCACGGGTAACGGTGAAGTCCTGACCCACCTCTTCCAGGGTATGATCCGCCTTCTCACCGATACCGAAGCGCATGCGAAGCACTTTTTCCTCCCGAGGCGTCAAGGTCGCCAGCACCTTGCGGGTCTGCTCGGCCAGGTTCATGCTGACGGCCGCTTCTGACGGCAGCATGAATTTCTTGTCTTCGATGAAATCGCCCAGGTGGCTGTCCTCTTCCTCTCCGATCGGGGTTTCCAGAGAAATCGGCTCCCTGGCGATTTTGAGCACCTTGCGGACCTTGTCGATGGGTATCTCCATCTTCTCGGCAATCTCCTCCGGACGGGGCTCCCTGCCGAACTCCTGGACCAGGTAACGGGAGGTGCGGATCAGTTTGTTAATGGTTTCGATCATATGCACCGGAATGCGTATCGTACGCGCCTGGTCGGCAATGGCCCGTGTGATGGCCTGCCGGATCCACCAGGTGGCGTAGGTGCTGAATTTGTAACCCCGGCGATATTCGAACTTGTCCACGGCTTTCATCAGTCCGATGTTGCCCTCCTGGATAAGATCCAGGAATTGGAGCCCCCGGTTGGTGTATTTCTTGGCGATGCTGACCACCAGCCGCAGGTTGGCTCTAATCAGTTCGCTTTTGGCAAATTTAGCCCGCATGCGGCCTTCATCCACGCTGGCCATCACCCGCTTGAGGTTGCGGTTGTTGGCCTTGAAGTCATTTTCCTTTTCCACCAGCTGCTCGGCCATTGAATTCAGGTGGGTATAGATACGCCCCAAGGCCGCTTCATCGAGGTCGGAGTGTTTCTTGGCCCATTTCATGAACTTGGCTTTGGTGGCCAAGTGTTCGCGCAGTTCCCCGATCGTTGCCCCGAATGCCTCTGCGGTAAAGGCCACCAGTTTGTTCTGCGCATCGAACCAGTCGATGAGCCGGCGAATGTGGGCTTCGATTCGGTCGATCACACCGCCTTCCAGTCGCCACCCCTTGAGCAGTTCGAAAATTTTATTGTTGCGCCGCATGATACACCGCCTGACCCGGCGGGCTTCATCGGGTTCCATCTGCTCGGAAAACATGCGTTCACGGTACTGTTGGATTTCATCATTCACCGCCCGGATGCCGGCAATGGTCTCAAGAAAGTTTTCAATCTGAACCATCTCGTCCACATAGGCGTCCCCTTCATCCACATCGCGCAGCACGTGCTTCGGCCGCAGGGCACCCACTTCGATCAGGTCACCGAATTCAAGGATGTATTTGACACCCAGGGAGGTTTCCAAGAGCGCCTTGAGAACGTCCTGTTCGCCCTCTTCGATCTTCTTGGCAATCACCACCTCCCCTTCACGGCTGAGGAGGGTAACCATCCCCATCTCCCGAAGATACATTTTCACGGGGTCAGTAACCGATCCGATGTCCGATACCGCTACGGTCTTGTTGAGCGCCGCTTTCTTTTCGGGGGAGCCGTCCTTGTCGGAAAGGTCGTTATCGCTTTCGATGATCTCGATATCCATGTCGTCGAACATCATCAGGGTGTCGTCGATCATTTCCGAAGACATCATCTCGTTGGGCAGGACCTCGTTGATCTCGTCATAGGTCAGTGAGCCCTGCTCCTTGCCTTTTTCTATGAGCGCCTTGAGCAGCTTCTGGTCGTTCTTCTTGGTCGCTTTCTTGGCTTTTTCCGATTTTCCGTCGGGTGCAGCAGCGTCGCCAGCCACCTTGCTGACAGCCCCGGCTTTCTGTTTGGCCGCCTTCTTCTCTTTCTGCGTGGATGTCCCGTTGCGCTTACTATCGGATTTTTTGGTCATTCCGTTTGCCTCCTGAACCACAGCCGGACATATTGCAGTCCATAATTGGGTCGCGGTAGTCGATAAACTCGTTTTTTATTCCCACGGACGCCGACGGCTGCCAAAAACCGCCGGATGCCATGGCCGGCGGTCACTGGTTCTCGCCGCTGCGTTTTTCAATTGTCCTTCCGGCCTTCTGCTGGATTTCCTGCAAAAGCGCGGCCAGAAGGGTGGCATCGCCGCTTTTTTCCGCGGCCTCGATGCGACTCAGCAACGCCTTGTCCCGACGGCGTATGCTGCTCTCGAACTGGGACATCAGCTTCAGGCAACCGTCCCGGTCCCAGTGCTCATCGGTCAGGGACAGGCGGGCGACCACGGCCTTTTTCGCCGGGTCATCCCAGCGGGAGACCAGGCCGGCGACGTCGCTGTCGTGACCGTCGAAATGGTCGAGTATGCCACGCCCGATTTCTGCCAGCACAGGATCCGAGAAATGATCCATGAGCCGCCGCCGCTTGATATCGGCGATCATCTCCGGGAATTGAAGCATCATGGCC
This sequence comes from Desulfosarcina sp., assembly GCF_055467485.1. Taxonomy (NCBI): domain Bacteria; kingdom Pseudomonadati; phylum Thermodesulfobacteriota; class Desulfobacteria; order Desulfobacterales; family Desulfosarcinaceae; genus Desulfosarcina; species Desulfosarcina sp. Next base: position 31,238 of record NZ_JBUOIV010000009.1, read on the forward strand.
ACCACCTGTCGCTCAAGCCGGTAGGTTTTCCCTCGAACCGGGGCCGGTTCCGGTGCGTCAACCTTTCCCGGTCGGCCTTTCAGCCAGGTCGCCCGGGCAGCCGGCTGCACCGTTCGCTGGATTTTCTGCAAAAGGACCGTTTCATCCACGCCGATCCGCTCTGCCAACTGCTTGACCCGCAGCGAGCGTGCAACCGGATCGCCGACCGCCAGGATTGCCGGTTTCAGGTCGTTGACAATGCGGACCTTGCCGTCGATACTCAATCCATGCTTCTCCACAGCCGACTCCACCATGAATGGAATCATACCCATGGATTGTTCAGCCACCTTTAAAAAATCATCGGGACCATGAGCCATGAGAAATGAATCCGGATCATGGCCCTTGGGCAGCACCATGATGCGCGCCTCCAGCAATCCTTTTTGGAAAACCGCCACGCTGCGCTGGGCCGCTTTGATCCCCGCCTGATCAGAATCGTAAACCAGGACAGCCTTGCCCCCCTCGCCCACGAACCCGTTGAGGATCTGAACGTGTTCGGCCGTCAGGGAGGTCCCCAGGGTGGCCACCGTGTTCTCGATGCCGAACTGGTGCATGGAAAGCAGGTCGAAATAGCCTTCAACGACGTATACGGTCTGCGTTTCCCGGCATTTTTGACGGGCCCGGTCAAGCCCGTAAAGGGATCGGCTCTTGTTGTATACCGGCGTTTCCGGACTGTTCAGGTATTTGGGCAATGCATCGTCCATCACGCGGCCGCCGAATCCCACCGGCTGGTTCTGCCCGTTGAAAATGGGAAAGATAATCCGGTTCCTGAAGCGGTCGTAGTGTCCCTGCCCTTTTTTGCGGGAAACGATCAGACCGGCCTGCAGTGCCATCTCGGCGGACTTTTTCCTCGATCGGAAGTGGCGCACCAGGTGATCCCATCCATCCGGGGCAAAGCCCAGTTTGAATTCATCGATCGTTTTGCGCGTCATCCCCCTTTTCAACAAATACCCCTTGGCTTGTTTCCCCCGCTCCTCCGATAGCAGACAATCGCGGTAGAAGGAAACGGCATCGCCATTAAGCGTTAGTATCGTTTCGCGTTCCGTCAACTTTTTTTTCTCTTGGGGGGAAAGATTCCGTGTGGGAAGATCGATGCCGTATCGACCGGCCAGTGACCGGGCCACCTCCGGGAAGGTGAGTCCGCTGTGTTTCATGAGGAAACTGAATACGTTGCCGCCGGCCCCGCAACCAAAACAGTAAAAAATCTGTTTGTCCGGGCTCACGGTGAATGACGGGGTCTTTTCGGCATGAAAGGGGCACAGCCCCAAAAGGTTGCGCCCCGCCCGGCGCAGGGATACGGTCTCCGATACGATGTCAACGATATCGGAAGCATTTTTGATCGCCGTAATTTTGTCGTCAGGAATGTACGCCGCCAAGAAAAGCCGCCTCCATTTCAAATGGATTCGGGTTCAATCATCCTCCGGTAGGACCTGGGCCATCTTCATTCGAAAGAGGGTCACGGGCCAGATTGGCGGTGAAAAAAGCGCCTGAACGCCTGGACTGCGCCGATAGCAACCTTGTGCATAGGGTCGACCTTTATTAAATTTTTCACAATAAATCCCCAGAGGCATTTTGTCAATATATAGTAGCGGCTTTCTGTAAAAACACTGGATAGTCAATAATCATCCCGCGGTCGCTGGAACGCTGAAATCCTCACGGACAGGTGGCCGTTGCCTGCAGCAACCGACTGGCGATCGCGGTCGGGGCAAGCCGGATTGTCTTGCCTGCCGGATTGATCCCGGATTACAGGACCCCTTTTGATGAACGAACCCCACTGCGCTCTGCGTCGATGGATGCCGCCTGTTTGAGCGCCCGGCCGGTGGACTTGTAAACCGATTCCAGAACATGGTGTTCGTTTTCCCCATACCGCACGTTGATGTGCAGATTCATGCCCCCCTTAACCGCAAACGCCCTGAAGAACTCTTTGGCCAACCCCCGGTCGAATTGACCGACGGACTCCAGTGACGGCGGCAGGTGATACACCAGAAAGGGCCGATTGGACAGGTCGATGGCCACTTCGGCCAGTGCCTCGTCCATGGGGGTCACGGCAAAACCGTAGCGGCGGATACCGAAGCGGTTGTCCAGGGCGGTGGAGACGGCCTCGCCAAGAACCAGTGCGACGTCCTCGACGGTATGATGATAATCCACCTCCAGGTCGCCCTTGGCCTGGATGTCCAGATCAAATCGGCCGTGAACGCAGAACAGGGTCAACATGTGGTCGAGAAATGCGATACCGGTGTTGATATCGGCCTGCCCCTGTCCATCCAGGTTCAGTTCGACCTTGACTTGGGTTTCGGTTGTTTTTCGTTCGAGCCGGCAGGTCCGGGTCATGGCGGTTCTCCTTGCCTCATGTACGATGGAATGGGTCAGCGGTCCACGTCCAACGCAATGACGCTGGATCTCTGGGGGATTAGGGTCAGGCGCACTGCAGCAACCTATTACACCACCCGTTGTGTCGTTGCAACCGATCCATCGGCTGATTGGTTCAGCTGTTGCGGTCAAGTGTCAGGGTCAGGCATCTTCGGTGGAATCGGCGGTGTTGTCGATGAGGATCATTTGTTCGTCGGCGATTTTTTCCTCCTCGGGGATCAACTTGCGAAATCGCTCAAAATCGACCCTCCGTTCCGACTTCACCTTGAAGCGGGCATTGTTTTTGATGCTGCGTCGATCGTAGCCGCAGCGGCGCTGCCGGCCGGACCGGGACTCCGGCACCACGGGCCGCTCGAAATTCAATCTGCGGTCATACTGCCGCCGACGGCCGCCGTAATCGATAATTTGAGGAATGTTGAAGGATCTCGACATGGTTGAAAAAATGTTGTGGCTTTTTCGATAATAGATCAGCATGGCTTTTTTAGATTCTTATGTTACCTTTAAATTCGAATGAAAGCAAGCGTTTCGAAAAAGCGCGACCGGATCGGCCGCATGGTTTTCACCGGCAGCGGAAGAAAAAAGGGGTGATCGGGCAAAGCGATGCGCTGCCTGTGCGCAGCAGGCACCCGGCAGTGCAATGGCTGTGTTTTAGTGGGATATCGAATATCTCACCGGGCACGGTCGCTTGCCCGCGGATTCGAAAACATGTCGGCAGCAGTTGGACACGCCTTCTTGTACTTGCTATATGGACACACTGCCCAGAGCGTGTTTATATTGCCCCTGGATGCAGGTGAATTCATCGAGCAGCATCGATGCTTACCGGGTGTGGTTCAGGGCAAAAAAAAACGATGGTAATACCGGCTCACAATGATCAGACGCCGCAAAGACATGGCTTGCCAGCCAGACAAGGAGATCCAATGAAACGTACCGGCCCGATTAAAATGAAAGACGCCGTCAAGCGGGCAACCGACGATCAGGATAAAATCATGCTGCCGGAAGAAACGGTGGCAAAGACCATACAGCGGATGCGCAACATGGATTTGAAAATCCTTGACCGGACCATTCGAATAGACAATGGCCGGCTGGACATACCCGTCTTTTTCAGCACCTGCGGCCACGATGCCCAGGCGGTCATCGGCACTAAAAAGCAGATGGGCAAAGGTGCGACAGCAGCCCAGGCAGAGGCCAGTGCGGTGATGGAACTGGCCGAACGCTTCAGTTTTTTCAGCTTCTACGCCAACCGCGAACACACCCGGTTGGGCACCTACGACCAGTTTGCCGACGAGGCCATCGCCTTCGATCAGATCGCCAAGTCGGTTCACGACGAATCCGTCGATCTTGACGTGTCGAAACGGATTTTTAAATCCCTGCCCCTGAGATGGACCGGCGCCTGGAGTCTGACCCGCGAGAGGGAAGTGCTGGTCCCTCTGAATTGGTTTTACGCCATCAACGCCTTCAACGGCCCGTCGGCCGGAAACTGCGTGGAGGAGGCCCTTTGCCAGGGCATCTGCGAAATCGTCGAACGGCACGTCTCGTCGGTGATCAGCCGCCGCCGGATTTCCACACCGCTGATCGACCCGGCTTCGGCGACCGACCGGCTGGTCCGGGAGATGCTGGGCAAATACGACAGAGCGGGCATCAAGTTGTTCATCACCGATTTTACCCAGGACATGGGGATTCCCTCCGTGGGCGTCCTGGCCTACGATCCGGTCACCTTTCCAGGCAGGAGCGAAATCGTCTGGACCGCCGGCACTACGCCCAGTCCGGAAAAGGCCCTGAGCCGCGCCCTGACCGAGGTGGCCCAACTGGCCGGTGACTTCAACTCCGGCTCCAACTACGTGGCATCGGGACTGCCCAAGTTCACCCGCCTGGAAGATGCCGGTTACGTGATCAACGCCCCCGGCCCCATCCCCCTGGCCGACCTGCCCGACATTTCACACCCGAACATCCGCAACGAGGTGGAAGCCTGCATCCAGGCCATGGCACAACGGGATTTCGAGGTGCTCGTGGTGGACACCATGCATCCCCAACTGGCCGTACCGGCCTTTTACACCATCGTTCCCGGCGCCCACTTCAGAGAACGCGCCGCCGGCACCAGCGTGGCCATGTTCGCCGCCAAGATCACCATGGAGAGCTTCGGCCCGGACGAGGCCATCAAACGGCTGACGGACATGGAACGGCTGCTGCCCGGCAAGTATTTCATCCAGTTCTATCTGGGCAACTGCCACCTGGAACGCGACGACCCGCAAACGGCCCTGGCGCACCTTACCCGGGCCCTCGAGCTGTCGCCGGCTGTCCAGGACATCCCCAGCATCTACTCTTACATGGGGGTCTGCCACAAGGAACTGGGCGATTACGACAATGCGCTCGCCGTGCTGGCCAGGGGTGAAGCACTGGATCCGGAACGCACCGATATCCATAATCTAAAAGGCTTTTGCCACTTCATGCGCAAGGAGCATGAAGCGGCCATCCAAAGCTTTGAGAAGGTCATCGCGCTGGATCCCAGTTCGGCCATCGACTATGCCAACATCGCTTCCAACTACCGGGACATGGGCAAAAATGACGATGCCGTGCGCTACTACCGGCTGGCGCTGGAACTGGACCCGTCGATCGCGTTTGCCCGGGACAACCTGGAGCGCCTTAGCGGCACCACGCCTCCGTAACCAAAAAGTGGTTTCGTGGTTCTAAGTGGCCAGGCGTGGGGTTTGGTGTTTCCCGCCCCCGGGCGTCCTCAGATTACCGTGGTCTTTTCCAGGGCATGCCTTGCCAGCTGCCATCGGGCCACTTACCTTTAATCCCACAAGAATCAAACTGAATTCAAAGGAGGCATTTATGGCCGAAGAAACATTGACCGTTCCCAACATTTCCTGTGGCCACTGCGTATCGGCCATCGAGGCTGAGTTGACCGAGATGGACGGAATCACCTCGGTCAAAGCTGATGCCGCAACCAAAACCGTCACCGTCCAGTGGGACGCCCCGGCCTCCATCGAACGCATCCGGGCCACCCTCACGGAAATCAACTATCCGGCCCAATAATGAGCTTTCAAACCCTCATCCTGCCCGTCACGGGCATGACCTGCGCCAACTGCGCCATGAACATTGCCCGCGGGCTCAACAAGCTTTCGGGTGTCAGCGACGCCAACGTCAACTTTGCGGCCGAACGGGCCTCGGTGACCTTCGATCCCCACTCCGTGTCTCCGACGGATCTGATCCGGCAGGTCGAAAAACTCGGTTTCAGCGTCACCACGGCCCGCATTGACTTCCCGGTCACGGGCATGACCTGCGCCAACTGCGCCATGAACGTGGAGCGGGCCCTGGGGAAAAAGGTCCCCGGGGTGGTCAGTGCCGTCGTGAACGTTGCCGCCGAACGGGCGACGGTCGACTATCTGCCGTCCATGGTCACCCCCGACGACCTGGTGTCGGCAGTGGAAAAGGCCGGGTTCGGTGCCTTGATCCCGCAGGAAGGCGAACCGGAAGATGCGGAAGCCCATGCCCGCCAGCTGGAGATCGCCGACCAGACCCGCAAGTTCATGGTCGGCGTCGTCTTTGCCCTGCCCCTGTTTGTGATCAGCATGGCCAGGGATTTTGGCCTCACCGGCGAGTGGAGCCACCAGGTGTGGGTCAACTGGCTGTTTCTGGCGCTGGCGACGCCGGTGCAGTTTTACACCGGCTGGGACTATTATGTCAGCGGCCTGAAAAGCCTGCGCAACAAAAGCGCCAACATGGACGTGCTGGTGGCCATGGGATCGTCCACCGCCTACGCCTATTCACTGGCCGTGCTGCTGATTCCCTCGTTGGGGGGTCATGTCTATTTCGAGACGTCGGCGGTGATCATCACCTTGATTAAAATGGGCAAGCTGCTCGAAGCCCGCACCAAGGGCAAAACAGGCAGCGCCATCCGCAAGCTAATGGGGCTGCGCCCCAAAACCGCCACGGTACGCCGAGACGGAATCGAGCATGAAATGCCTATCGAGAGGGTGCGCGTGGGCGATGAAATCTTGGTCCGCCCGGGCGAACGCATCCCTGTCGACGGCCGGGTCATCGACGGTGCCTCGGCCGTCGACGAATCCATGCTCACCGGCGAGCCCATTCCGGTGGACAAAAAGCCAGGCGATACCGTGGCGGCCGGCACCATCAACGGCCAGGGGATCCTCGTCTTCACGGCCACCCGGGTGGGCCGGGAAACCGCCCTGGCCCAGATCATCCGGCTGGTGCAGGAGGCCCAGGGCAGCAAGGCCCCCATCCAGGCCCTGGCCGATCGCGTCGCCGCCGTGTTCGTACCGGCGATCATCGCGATTGCCCTGCTGGTTTTTGCGGTCTGGTGGATCCTCGCCGGCGATTTCGTGACCGCCATGATCCGCATGGTGGCCGTGCTGGTCATCGCCTGCCCCTGTGCCCTTGGCCTGGCCACACCCACCGCGATCATGGCCGGCACCGGCAAGGGAGCCGAACGGGGCATGCTTTTCAAAAACAGCCGGGCGCTGGAGGGTGCCACGCGTTTATCCACGGTGGTCCTGGACAAGACCGGCACCATCACCGAAGGCAAGCCGGTGGTTACCGACATGGTTCCCGATTCCGGCAACGGGGTGACGGAAAACGAATTGATGACGCTGGCCGCTTCGGTGGAAAAAGGGTCTGAGCACCCCCTGGGCCGGGCGGTGGTCAACCACGCCGACGCTTCAGGGCTGCCGCTGGTAGCGCCGGAGGCCTTCAACGCCCATGGCGGTGACGGGGTGGAAGCCCGGGTGAATGGCCGCCTGGTAAGGGTGGGCAAGCCGCACTGGTTTGGCGAGCAGGCAGGACTGGTTTCGGCGGCAATGGTCGAACGGATATCGGAGTTCCAGGCTCAGGGGAAAACCGTCATGGTGGCCGCCGAAGCCGACCGCCTGCTGGGGCTGATCTGCGTATCGGACCGCATCAAGGCGGACTCGCCGTCGGCCGTCGCCCGCTTGAAACGGTTGGGTCTGGAGACGGTGATGCTTACCGGAGACAACCGCCGGGCCGCCGAGACCATCGGCCGGCAGGCCGGTGTGGACCATGTGGAGGCCGACGTACGGCCGGAAGACAAAGCCCAGCGGGTCAAAACACTGCAGGAGGACGGCAAGACGGTGGCCATGGTCGGCGACGGCATCAACGATGCCCCGGCCCTGGCCCAGGCTGACGTGGGCTTCGCCATCGGTACGGGTACCGACGTGGCCATCGAAACGGCCGACGTGATCCTGGCGGCCGGATCGCTCAGCGGGGTGCCCAGCGCCATCGCACTGAGCCGCGCCACCATGAGGACCATCCGCCAGAACCTCTTCTGGGCTTTTTTCTACAATGCCGTATTGATCCCGGTGGCCGCCGGCGTCCTTTTTCCCTTTGACGGCCTGCCCATGATGCTGCGGCAGCTGCACCCTATCCTAGCCGCTCTGGCCATGGCCTTTTCCAGCATCACGGTGGTTTCCAACAGCCTGAGGCTCTATCGGGCGAAACTGGCTGATAGCTGATAGCTGATAGCTGATAGCTGATAGCGAATTGAACGGGATCGGTTTCTTGTCAAGGTCAGAATCAGGAAACGCTGCCTTGCATCCTCAGGATCTCAAACCGTTATCCTCACGCCTTGAGCCTGCTGCCGGACACCTATCTGGCCCCTCTTGCCAGGACTTCGTCCGCCAGACGGTTGTAATCGATGGCCCCGTAGCTGCTTCGACGGTAGAACACCACCGGCTTGCCCACGTCGGCGCTTTCGGCGATGGTGGTGTTGCTGCGAATGGCCGTATCGAACACCAGGTCTCGATAGCGGCTATCGGTCTTGAGCTGCTCCATGACGACATTGGCCACCCGGGTGCGCAGGTCCACCAGGGTGGGGACAATGCCGGTGACGAACAGCCCGGGGTTGATCTCCTCACGCACCGCTTCAATGGTGTCAAACAGTTCGGCAAGCGCCCCGAAGGCATAGGGGTGGGTCTGGCAGGGCACCAGCACTTCCGAGGCAAACGAGAAGACATTGACGGTGAGCAGCGAAAGGCTGGGCGGGGTGTCCATCAGGATGAAATCGTAATTCCCGACAACCGGGGCCAATGCATCCTTGAGCCGGTTCTCCCGCTCTTCGGCCTCCACCAGCTCCACTTCGGCGCCGGACAGATCAACATGGGAGGGTATCAGGTCAAGCCCGTCCCAAGGCGTGGCAAGGACCGTCTCCTGAACCGATTGCCGGCCGTGGTTCATGATCAGGTCGTAGACCGAGGGCCGCTCACCGTCTGGTGAGATGCCCAGCCCCCGGGTGGCGTTGGCTTGTGGATCCATGTCCACCACCAGCACGGACTGGTTGGCCAGCGTCAACGCCGCCGCCAGGTTGATCACCGTTACCGTCTTGCCCACGCCGCCTTTCTCGTTAGCCACCGCAATCGCTCTGGTTTTCTTCTTGGCCATCTTGTCTCCCTTCCGTTAGCGTTGTCGGACTATCCGTTCAACCGACCAAGATCCGACTTCAAATCGCCGATCTTCTCCTGCAGTGACCGGGAAGCGTCTCTCATGCGGTCCAGTGAAGCCGACACGTTCTCCTTGTCCAGCCGCTGCTCACCGATGAGTGTCACCAGCCTGGAGAGATCGGCGCCATGGTGCTGAAAACGCTCCAGCATCTGGCCGTACAGCGCAGTGGCGGCTGCATCGGCCAGTTTCAGCATATACTGAAACTTGATATTTTCCTTGTAGTCTTTCAGGTGAAACAGAACGGAGCGCTCGGTTTCGCGCTTCATGCGCTTGACCCCCGAAGCGAGCGCCAAAAACTGTTCCTGATGAACCTTGTCCGCCGATTTTCGCATGGCTTTCTTGACCAGGTTGACGATCTTGTAGAATCCGAAACGCATGACCGCTTCGGTTTTGATCTGGGCGGAATAATGCATGGTTGCGGCAGCCGGCGGCAGCGACAGTCCGGCCACCTTGCGGATCGATTCCAGGTCCGAGCCGAAGCCAATCGGCGGCGATTCCCGCCGCTGAGGCATCTTGCCCTCGTCCATGGCGCTGGTGTATTGCGCCAGGGCTTCGTCGATCATGGCACCGTATGGCCCGGCAATCTCATCCAGATAGCCCATGAGACTTTTTTCCTGCGACCTGACGAACCGGATCACCAGGGGGTTCACCGTTTCTGCCATGTACGCATCCAGGGCCTGTTTGAACTCCTGGAAAACCAGGTACAGCGTTTTGGCAAACCCCGCATTCATCAGGCTTTCATCATAGCGGTGCATCTCCACCTGATAGCTGCGAACAAAACGGACAACCCCGGTAACGACACCGTCGGTATGCTCGTCGAAAAACCGGTCGATGGCAGTTTTCAAGTCGCGCTTGACTTGGTTGACGGCACCATCCAGCGTATTTTTTACGGTCAGCTTCATGCGCTCCAACCGGCCCCGCTGACTGTGGACACGGTCGGCCAACTCCCGCGCGCCGCCGGCGTCCCGGGCCAGCAGGTCCCGGTTGAAATCAATCCAGCTGCCAATGCCGCCGGCTACTATTTCCAGTCGTTCCAGGTGGTTCTTCAGCAGCAGGGAGGTTCGTTCCCGGCGGATCTTTTGTACGAGGAACTGTTCGAAACGGCCTTGCTCAGCCGACGCGAAATCGACCATCGGTGCCTCACGTTGCCAATGGGCCAGCCGGTCGCGGTCTCTTTGGGACAGATCGGACGCCATCTGCGACATGAGTACGAACAAGGCGGAAAAGGCGAACATCTGGGGTTCGGGGCAGATCAGGCTCAGGTCTGCTTCAATTTTTCGCAGCCCCGCGGACAGATCGTCAAGGGAGTCGTGCTCGCTGAGATCGCAGTTGACGACGAAAACCACCGTTTCCAGAATGCCCATGTTCCGGATCATGGATAAAAACCGGATGTCCGCCTGGCGGAGCCCGGTACGGCTGCTGACCACGTAAACCGTGAGATGGGCCAGCGTCAGGTAATCCTGGATCATGGCCAGGTGCAGCGGGTTGGGCGAGTCGCTGCCCTGGCAGTCGGCGATCTCGACCCCTTCACCGAGGCCCGGGGTGTCGATTTCCAGCAACACATCCTTCAGGTATACGGCCATGGCATCGTCGCCGACGAAATCCCGGTGCAAAGGAAACCGGGCGTCTTCGAACGTAACGGTGGCATAATCCGCCTGAACGACCGGCTGTACGCGTTCGTAGCCATTCAGATAGGAGGAGAGCAGCACGCTGCCGGCACTGCGGGTGTCGTTGGAAATCAGCTGGTCGGCCGCCAACTCGGCCAGCGATCGGTGGAGGATCTGGCGATCCCTTTCCCGGCGGATGTCAAGGGGATGCGCCTCGCCGGAACGGTTGTGAGCGGGCAGCAGCACCGATGCCTCGTCGATATCCCGGTTGACCTCTTCCCAGCTTTTGAGAAAAAGCGAGGCCCGCAGGCGGCTGCCGTGCCTCACCCGGGTAACGATGGAAGTGACCACCCCGGCCCCACGTTTGAGGTAATCGCCCCCGTAAAGGGTATTCACGAAGGTACTTTTCCCCGACTTGATGGCACCCACCACGGCCACGCGCATGATCTCTTCGGATATCTGTTCGGAAATGACCTGGCAGGTGGTCTTCCACTGGGAGAACCCCTCGTCAACCCGTTCGGTAATCTTCTCGGCGTCGTCAATCAGATGCGCGGTATCATCGCTGATCCGGGTGAGCTGGCGCTTGAGTGTCTCGTATGCAGGCATGTCTGTCTTTTCTCAGGTCTGGTTGCAGGTCTGGCGATGGTTCCGAAACCAAGCGATGCGGATGCTGAAAAAACCGGAATCTGCCCGCGGGAACGATCGGGGCGCCGACAATGGTTTTTTTACATTTAAAAGGACCGATTGTCAAAGGTTTCCCAAGCGGCGACCGGGCGGCACAGGCATTTCGCAAATGAACACAATGGCTTGTAAATCTTATGATTTAATGATATACAGCTGACCGAAAAGAGATGAGACGGGCGGCTCAGCGTCGCTAAATCCAGCAGAAGGAACACCACAACCATGTCTGAAAAACATCCGGAATGCCCATTATACAATCCGCTGAACTGCAAAGAGTACTACAATCCAAAGCTCTGCGCGTTCGTCCGCAAGGACAAGGATTGCCTGAAGAAGAAAAAGCCCAAGCAAAAACCCAAAAAGGACGACACCGAATAAAACAGGGGCCCATCGGCGCCCCTTGCCGTCCCCTCACTCACCCTTTCCTACCCCCCCTGTAAACCCAACGTAACACGCTTTTCAAACTCACTTTTTGACGAACGCGTAAATAGTCGCATTTCCGGCGGCTGGGTAAAAAGCCCGCGATCAAGGCTTGCGGGCCGCGAAACGAGCTTAAACGAGCGAACCGTATATCGATCTGCATCATTACGGCGAACATTCATGTTCCATCCCGAGAATACCGCCGTCGCGGGTGCCGTAGGCAGTGTACGGATCGTACTTTGCAGTGACTTAGGGATGAAGCGTAACGCAGATATCGGGCTTCTTAACCAGCCGTCAGGCATGGCCCGCCGTATCGGACAGCAGGGCCGGGTCGATGCCGATTCCTTTCATGGCCGCTTCCCAGCGCCTTTCCACTTCCATTCGAAAGGCGATGGCTTCCGAATAGGGCCCGTTGATCCAGGCATTGCTGCGGATTTCACTCTCCAGTTGTCCGGGCCCCCATCCGGCACATCCCAAGGCGATGATGAACGCCTGGGGGCCGCGCGCCCCGGCGATGGCTTCAAGAATATCGCGCGAATTGCTCAGGGCCAGTTCCCCGGTTATCATCATGCTGCCTTCCCATGTGAAGGGCGCACCGTGAAGAACAAACAGTTCATTCATATGGACCGGACCGCCGATGTGAACCGGGATGTTTTCCGCGCCGACGGCACTCGGGATCTGCAATTCGTCAAAGATCATCTTGCCGTTGACTGTCGGGTGGACCCGCGTAAGCACGATCCCCATGGCCCCCTTCGGATTATGCTCGGACAGGCAGGTAACCGATTGGTAGAAGTTGGGGTCGGCCAGTCCGGGCATGGCCATAAGAAACTGCCCTTTCAAGGATTGCCATGTCTGGTCCATGGTGCAAATCTCCTTCAGGTGGGTGCGCGTTTCACTCACCTTAACGGGGAGCCGGTCCAAAGGCAAGAAAAAGCTTGACTTGCCGGAAACGGGCTGTTAGGGGAGGATCAATGTCAACGGGTATCATAATATGAATAGTCGCTTAGCCCTTATCAACCTTATTGGTCTCATTCTTATCCTCGTAGTGGGTGTCCTCATCCACAACGAGGAAACAGGGGCGATAATGGCCTAAACCAGCCAACACCGGAAACCACGTAATCCGTTATCACCCCCAGAGGCGATAACGGATTTTTTTTTGTACATTTTCAGAAAGGACAATACGGGGATGAAGAGCGACGACGCCAAAAAGGGTATCGAACGGGCACCCCACAGGGCCCTTTTCAAAGCCATCGGATACACGGATGAGGAGATCGAGCGCCCGCTGATCGGCATCGCCAATGCCGTCAACACCGCCATCCCCGGCCATGTTCACCTGGACACCCTCGCCGAGGCGGTAAAGGCCGGCATCTACATGGCCGGCGGCACGCCGGTGGAATTCGGCACCATCGGTGTCTGCGACGGCATCGCCATGAATCACACCGGCATGAAATACTCACTGGCCAGCCGGGAACTCATTGCCGACTCCATCGAGGTAATGGCCATCGGCCATGCCCTGGATGCCATGGTCATGATCCCGAACTGCGACAAGATCGTACCGGGCATGCTCATGGCGGCCGCACGGTTGGATCTGCCCACCATTTTCATCAGCGGCGGGCCCATGCTGGCGGGTGAACACCCGGACATACCCGGTCAGAAAATCGACCTGATTACCGTTTTTGAAGCGGTCGGCGCCGTAAAAGCCGGTAAAATGAAGGCCGACCGCCTGACTGCCATCGAAGACGCCGCCTGCCCGACCTGCGGCTCCTGCGCCGGCATGTTCACCGCCAATTCGATGAACTGTCTGACCGAAGTGATTGGTATGGGCCTGCCTGGAAACGGTACCATCCCCGCCGTCTTCTCCGCCCGCGTGCGCCTGGCCAAGCAGGCCGGCATTCAAATCATGAACCTGTGGAGTGAAAAGGTCACCGCCAGAAAGATCATGACCCCCGAGGCGTTTCACAATGCCCTGACCGTCGACATGGCGCTGGGGTGTTCCACCAACACCGTGCTGCACCTGCCGGCGATTGCCGCAGAGGCCGGCGTTTCCCTGGATCTGGGCATGATCAACGCCATCAGCGAGCGGACCCCTCACATCTGCTCCCTGAGCCCCGGGGGTGCGCATCACATTCAGGACCTGAACCGGGCCGGCGGCATCAGCGCCGTCCTCAAGGCACTGTCTGCCGCCGGGTTGATCCATGCGGACTGCCTGACCGTCACCGGCAAAACCATCGCCGAAAATACCGCCGGGGTCTTCACCCGTGACAGCGACGTGATACGGCCCCTGGACCATCCCTACCACCCGCAGGGCGGCCTGGCCGTGCTTTACGGCAACCTGGCCCCGGAGGGATGCGTGGTCAAGCAATCGGCGGTTCTGGATGAGATGCTGCAGCATGAAGGGCCGGCCAGGGTTTTCGATTCCGAGGAGGCGGCAACCGAAGCCATCATGGAGGGCCGCATCAACAAGGGAGATGTCATTGTCGTGCGTTACGAAGGACCCATGGGCGGACCGGGCATGCGCGAAATGCTCACCCCCACATCGGCCATCGCCGGCATGGGACTGGATGCGCACGTGGCCCTGATTACCGACGGCCGTTTTTCCGGCGGATCGCGAGGCGCCGCCATCGGCCACATCTCGCCGGAAGCGGCCCAGGGAGGTCCCATTGCCATCATCAACGAAGGCGATCGCATCGCCATCGACATTCCCGCAAAAACCATCTCGCTGAAAGTGCCCGATGACGAGATCGACCGGCGCCTGGACAACTGGCAGGCACCCGAACCGAAAATCCGCCGTGGATACATGGCCCGCTACGCCCGACAGGTGTCATCGGCCAGCCAGGGGGCGATTGTCAGATGATGGACAGACGACAGAAGACGGAAGGCAGAGGTCGGATATCCGATCTCCGACCCCGGACTTCGGTAAAAAGGAGCACAAGCAAATGAAACTCACCGGAGCGCAGATCTTGATGGAAGTCCTCAAAGAAGAGGGCGTGGATTCCATTTTCGGGTTTCCCGGCGGTGCCACCATCGATATTCATGACAATCTGGAGACCACCGACATCCGCCACTACCTGGTGCGTCATGAGCAGGGTGCGGTGCATGCGGCCGACGGATACGCCCGCGTGACCGGCAAAGTCGGTGTCTGTCTGGTCACTTCCGGGCCGGGTGCCACCAATGCCGTCACCGGCGTGGCTACCGCCTATATGGACTCCATTCCCGTGGTGATCATCAGCGGCCAGGTGCCCACCCACCTCATCGGCAACGATGCCTTCCAGGAAGTGGACATCGTCGGCATCACCCGGCCCTGCACCAAGCACAACTACCTGGTGCCTTCGGTGGAGGCGCTTCCCCGGATTCTCAAGGAAGCCTTTCACATTGCCCGGTCAGGCCGGCCGGGGCCGGTGCTGGTTGACATTCCCAAGAATGTACAGCAGGCAACGACCAATTTCAAACCCAGGCAAAAAGTCAAGCTCAAGTCCTACAACCCCACCTACAAACCTAATTCGAAACAGCTGCGCAAGGTGGTGGACCTGATCATGGCGGCGAAGCGCCCGGTGATTTTCGCCGGCGGCGGGGTCATCCTTTCCAAAGGCGCCGAGGCGCTGACCCGGCTGGCCCGCAGTGCCCGGATCCCGGTGACCATGTCCCTCATGGGCCTGGGCGCCTTTCCCGGCTCCGATCCCCTCTCGCTGGGCATGATCGGCATGCATGGCACCTACCGGGCCAACATGAGCACCGGCGCATGCGACCTGCTCATCGGCATCGGCGTGCGCTTCGACGACCGCGTAACCGGCAAGACCGATTGCTTTGCCGCCCAGGCCGAGATCGTTCATATCGACATCGACCCCACCTCCATCCGCAAGAACGTGCCGGTGAGCATCCCGGTGGTGGGAGACTGCAAGACCACGCTGGAAGTGATCAACAGCTACCTGGCGGAAGAGGACCTGGACAAGCTGACGGCCAGCCGGGGCCCCTGGCTGGATCAGATCGACCAGTGGAAGCAAAATTACAAGCTGGCTTATGTCCAGGAGGAGGAGATCAAACCCCAGTACGTGGTGGAAAAACTCCATGAACTGACCCGGGGGGAAGCCATCATCACCACGGAGGTGGGTCAGAACCAGATGTGGGCGGCCCAGTATTATCATTTCGACCGCCCGGGTCATTTCGTCACCTCCGGCGGGCTGGGCACCATGGGTTTCGGTCTGCCGGCGGCCATCGGCGCCCAGGTGGCCTTTCCCGATGCCCTGGTGGTGGACGTGGCCGGAGACGGCAGCATCCAGATGAACATCCAGGAAATGGCTACCGCCGTTCAGTACAAACTGCCGGTCAAGGTGGTCATCCTGAACAATTGCTACCTGGGCATGGTGCGCCAGTGGCAGGAATTGTTTTACGACAAGCGCTACGCCTGCACATGCATGGATCATGCGCCGGATTTCGTCAAACTGGCCGAGGCCTTCGGCGCCGTGGGCTTGCGGGCCACACGGCCGGACGAGGTGGAAAAGGTCCTGCGCCAGGGTCTCGAAACGCCCGGCCCGGTAATCATGGATTTCAGGGTCGCCCGGGAAGAGTGCGTCTATCCGATGGTACCGGCCGGGGCTCCCATTACGGAAATGCTGCTGGTTTAGGAAAAAATAAAATGACGGAAGAGAAACACATACTGACCATGCTGGTGGACAATGAACCCGGCGTGCTTTCCCGGATCGTCGGATTGTTCAGCGGCCGTGGATTCAACATCGAAAGCCTCTGCGTGGCTGAAACCATCGACCCCCAGGTATCCCGGATCACCATCGTCACCAAAGCCAATGAACCGCTGGTTGAACAGATCGAAAAGCAGCTTCGAAAACTCATCAATGTGATCAAGCTCAGAGACCTTACCGGGTCCGGATCGGTTCAACGGGAGATGGCGCTGGTATGCGTGCGGGCCAAACCGGAAAACCGTGACGAGATACTGCGGATTGTGGATATTTTCAGATGCAAGGTGGTGGATGTGGGTCCCGAGTACTATATTATAGAGGCCACCGGGACCGAAGACAAGATGAAGGCCCTGATCAACCTGCTCAAACCCATGGGCATCAAGAAAATTGCCCGCACCGGAACCATCGCCTTGTTCAGGGAACCTCACTGATCGCCCGACTGCATGCCACGGGGGCGTGCGGGATCGGGCCATTAAACCAATCCGGCAGGAAAAATAATACAACTGTCCGGAATTAAAATGATTATCAAGGAGTTTCAGATGGCTCATATCGATTTTGGCGGAACGACTGAAGAAGTGATCACCGCGGAGGAATTCACCCTCCAGCAGGCGCGCGAACTGCTTGAAAATGAAACCGTCGCCGTGCTCGGTTACGGAGTCCAGGGGCCGGGGCAGGCGCTGAACATGCGCGACAACGGCATTGCTGTCATCGTGGGCCAGCGGGAAGGGTCCGCCTCCTGGGAAAAGGCCGTGGCGGACGGATTCGTACCCGGAAAGACCCTGTTTCCCATCGCGGAAGCCGCCAAAAAGGCCACCGTCGTCCAGTACCTGCTCTCAGATGCCGGCCAGGTGGCCATGTGGCCCACCGTCAAGGCCTGCCTCAACGATGGGGATGCCCTTTATTTTTCCCATGGCTTCGGCATCGTTTACCGGGACCAGACCGGGATCGTCCCGCCGGCAAACGTGGATGTAATCCTGGCTGCACCGAAAGGCTCGGGAACCACGGTGCGCTCCAACTTCCTGGACGGCAGCGGGATCAATTCCAGCTTTGCCGTTCACCAGGACTACACCGGGCGGGCCAGGGAGCGTACCATCGCCCTGGGTATCGCCATCGGCTCCGGCTATCTGTTTCCCACCACCTTTGAAAAAGAGGTTCACAGCGACCTCACCGGTGAACGCGGCGTGCTCATGGGATGCCTGGCCGGAGTCATGGAAGCCCAGTACCAGGTGCTTCGAAAGAACGGCCACAGCCCCAGCGAGGCCTTCAACGAGACCGTGGAAGAGTTGACCCAGAGCCTGATTCGCCTGGTGGCCCAAAACGGCATGGACTGGATGTACGCCAACTGCAGCACCACCGCCCAGCGCGGCGCCCTGGATTGGGCGCCCCGCTTCCGGGATGCCGTGGCACCGGTGTTCGAGCAGCTGTATACCAGCGTGGTCAGCGGTGAAGAGACCCGCCGGACCCTCGAATGCAACAGCGCCCCGGATTACCGGGAACGCCTGGATGCGGAACTCAAGGTCATCCACGATTCGGAAATGTGGCGGGCCGGTGCCGCTGTACGCGCCCTTCGACCGGAAAACCGGCGCAAATAGATGGCATGGGGTCCGGCCGGCATTGCCGGCCCGACCCTGCCGCCGTTGCAGTGCAGGAGAACGATAATGGAACCGATCCTAATCTACGACACGACCTTAAGAGACGGCACCCAGGGCGAAAATATCACCTTTACTGCCGACGAGAAGCTCAAAATCGCCATGCGGCTGGATGACATGGGGATTCACTATATCGAGGGCGGCTGGCCCGGATCCAATCCGCGGGATATCCGCTTCTTCGATCTGGCCAAGCGGGAGCACTTCAAGACCGCCCGGATCACGGCCTTCGGCTCCACCCGCAGGCCCGGCATCCTTGCCGCCGACGACGCCAACCTGAAAGCGATCCTGGAAAGCGACACGCCGGCAGCAGCCATCTTCGGCAAGAGCTGGGCCCTTCACGTGAAGTCCATCATGGACAACACCCTGGAGGAAAACCTGGCCATGATCGCCGACAGCGTCACCTTTCTCAAAGCCAACGGCCGGGAAGTGATCTATGACGCCGAGCATTTTTTCGATGGCTTCAAGGATGACCCGGACTATGCCCTGGAAACCCTGGCAGCCGCCTTCACCGCCGGTGCCGATTTTCTGGTCCTGTGCGATACCAACGGGGGCAGCCTGCCCCAGGAGATCGAATCGATCGTCCAGTCGGTCAACCAGGACATGAAGCGCCGATTCAAAGATTCGGGGAACCTGAAACTGGGCATCCATACCCACAACGACTGCGGCATGGCAGCGGCCAACGCCGTCGCCGCCATCAACTGCGGCGCCGTCATGGTTCACGGCACGATCAACGGCTATGGGGAACGCTGCGGCAACGCCGACTTGACCACCATCATCCCCGTTCTCAGCACCAAAATGAACCGGACCTGCATCCCTCAGGAAAAACTGGCCGGGTTGAAAAGCCTTTCCCGCTATGTGAGCGAGACGGCCAACATCGTTCCGCTGAACTCACGGCCCTTCGTGGGGCGCAGCGCCTTCGCCCACAAAGGCGGCATTCACGTCAGCGCCATCATGAAGGAATCGCGGGCCTACGAACACATGGATCCGGAAACCGTGGGCAACCAGCGACGGGTGCTCATGTCCGATCTGGCCGGCAAGAGCAACGTGGAGTACAAGGCCAAGGAGATGGGTGTGGACCTGGGCGCCAACGGGAGCGACAGCAAGGCCATCGTCGCCGCCATCAAGCAGATGGAAGACGAAGGGTACCAGTTCGACGTGGCCGACGGCTCCTTCCAGATCATGCTGGAGAAATTCACCGAGCAGTTCAAGCCCCTGTTCGATCTGGAGTCCTTCCGGGTAACCATCGAAAAAGACAAGGACCTGCCCTGCTCGGCCCACGCCACCATCAAGATTTCGGTGGGCGACAGTCACGAGATTACCGCCGCCGAAGGCCTCGGCCCGGTCAGCGCCCTTGACAACGCCCTGAGAAAGGCATTGGGCAACTTCTACCCGGACCTGGATACCATGAAACTGGTCGACTTCAAGGTGCGCGTGGTTGACGGACGTGAAGGCACGGAGGCCAAGGTCCGGGTACTGGTGGAATCCCGTGACCAGGACCAGATCTGGAGCACCATCGGTGTCTCCGAGGACATCATCGAGGCCAGTTGGCAGGCCCTGGCGGACAGCTTTCAATTCAAGCTGGCCAAAGAGGCCCACCAGCGCGGCATTCCATCTCCGGACGGGAAGGCCAAAGATCTCAAACTGGGCTGGTCCATGTCCGTCAACGCCTGAACCCGGGGACGCAAAACCGAAAACGGAAGCCAGCCAACCCAACCCTGCTGATCAAGGAATCGACACACCATGGATCCTGCCAAGGAAGGTATCAACGCCGCGGAAACGGCCATTCGGCCCATTCCGCGGCCCATGCTCGGCCGTGCCTGATGTTTGTGTAGAAACATCTAAAAATATGGCTGCCGGCACCATCGACACCTGCCGTTTCCGTTTCGATGGCGCGAGGTGCTTTGGTATACCGGCGTTGTCGGATCGCGATCCCGCCATGATCGTGAACCGCCATTTGATTTAGCGCCTGCCTGCCGGGCCGTTGGCAGGTTCCCTCCCCTGAGCGAACCTGCCGGGATAGCCGTGAAAACGGGCAGGCGCGCTTTAACCAGGCTGTGCATTAAAAATGAAAACGCGATGTCAAGGAGAACAGCAATGACCGAACGCATTAAAATATTCGACACCACCTTGCGGGATGGCGAACAGAGTCCCGGCGCCAGTATGAACACCAATGAGAAATTGCGGCTGGCCGTCCAATTGGAAAAGCTGGGCGTAGACATTCTCGAAGCGGGCTTTCCCGCCGCCTCGGAAGGAGACTTCGAGGCGGTCTCGGAAATCGCCAAACGGCTCAAGACCACTCAGGTAGCCGGCCTGGCGCGGGCCAACAAGAGCGATATCGACCAGGCCTGGGGCGCCATCAAGCATGCGGCCAACCCCCGGATTCACACCTTCATCGCCACCTCGGACATTCATCTGGACTACAAGCTGAAGATGTCCCGGGAGGAGGTGCTCAAGGCGGCGGTCGATGCGGTCAAGTACGCCAAGACCTTCACCGACAACGTGGAGTTTTCGGCCGAAGACGGCTCCCGCAGCGACCGGGACTACCTGTGCAAGGTGTTCGGCGCAGCCATCGAAGCCGGCGCCACCACGATCAACCTGCCCGACACGGTGGGCTATGCCATCCCCCAGGAGTTCGAGGAGATGGTCAGGTATGTGATGGCCAACACCGCCAACATGCACAAGGCCACCTTGAGCGTCCACTGCCACAACGACCTGGGTCTGGCCACGGCCAATACCATCGCCGCTGTGAATGCCGGCGCCCGGCAGGCCGAAGTGACCATCAACGGCATCGGTGAGCGGGCGGGCAACACCTCCCTGGAAGAGGTGATCATGGCCCTGCACACCCGCCGGAACCTCATGCCTTTCGACACCGGCATCCAGACCCAGCACATCTATTCGACCAGCCGGCTGGTGAGCATGATCACCGGCATCATGGTCCAGCCCAACAAGGCGGTCGTGGGGGCCAATGCCTTTGCCCACGAAGCCGGCATCCACCAGGACGGCATGCTCAAGAACCCCATGACCTATGAGATCATGAAGCCGGAAACCATCGGCCTGAGCCGCAACCAGCTGGTCCTGGGAAAGCATTCGGGCCGCCACGCCCTGTACACGCACCTGAAGAACCTGGGCTACGACCTTTCCGAAGAGGAACTCAAGACGGTCTTCAAACAGTTCAAGACCCTGGCCGACAAGAAAAAGCACGTCATGGACGAAGACCTGGAGGCCCTGGTCACCGAAGGCGTGCTCAGGTCCGCCGAAGTCTTCTCGCTGGAATACCTGCACGTCACCTGCGGGACCACGGTCCTGCCCATGGCCAGCGTGCGGCTCTCCATCAACGGCCGCTCCGTCCAGGGCGCCAATTACGGCAACGGCCCCATCGACTCGGCCTACAACACCATCGCCGAGCTGACCAATGCCAAGGCCGAACTGCTGCGCTTTACCGTCAGCGCCCTGACCGGCGGCACCGACGCCCAGGGCGAGGTGACCGTACGCCTGCGTGAAAACGGGTTGATGGCCCTGGGCCGCGGTTCCGATCCGGACATCATCACTGCCAGCGCCAAGGCCTACATCAACGGGTTGAACCGGCTGGAGTATCTCAAGGCGCACCCGGTAAAGGCATCGCAGACGCTCTAGATCGTTAGATGAATGGCGGATGGCCGGTGTCAGCAGCGTTGATCGGGAATCTGGAAATGATCTTCGCCGTCATTGCCAGAAGGCGCGGGCCAGTCGTGCGGTCTCTTCCGGGGCGGTGAAGGTGGCCATGTCGCCCAGCATGACTTCGAAGCCGGTGTGGTCGCTGCGGGTCCAGGGGGCGTAGTTGGATCGAACCACCATCACGGCCCGCAGCTCGAGCGCACTTTGGGGCGTTTCCACCGCGAGCAGGCCGAAATTGTACCCGTTGCGGTTCAGGCTGCGATAGAGTCGCTGTACCCGGATCATGCCCACGGCCAGATGGTGCCAGTCGCTTTCGTCCAGCACGAGCAGGGAGGTGGTTCCGGGATAGACGGCCCAGATCTCGAAAAACCCTTCCGGTGCAAAAGCCGCCATCCATACCCACGGACCGGTGTTGCCGATGTATCGTTCCCGTAGCCTGACTTCGTGGGCGGCATAGTCGCTGAACAACCCTCGCCGGCAGGCCTGCCGGTGAGCCAGGGCGCGTTCGTGGAGGAACCGCTGGTGATTGGCGCCGATGCGGTCGGCGTGGACCTGCAGGTGGGGGTGGACCATGGACCCGCCTGCCGATGGCAGGTGGTTCTGGGTGATCGCCATGTGCACCGCCGACGGGTCGTGCCGGTGCACCCGCTTTAAATAGTCGGCACAATTGACCAGGCAGTCCGTGTAGCTGCTTTCAACGGCCGTGCCGATCTCCACGAAATGCGTGTTGTCGAACAGGCTCACCGCCGAATAGGCGCCGTAGGGAAACAGGTTGGGAAACAAAAGCGATTCACCGCGCCTCATGCGTCCGTCAGGATGGATCTGGGGGATCAGCTGCGGCGTCTGCGTCATCACCTGGGGACGGCAGAAAGGGCAGCGCGTTGTTTGGTCCGCATCCGGCGGCGGCGCAGGCAGGCGATCGACCCCCGCTTCTTTTTCATTCACCCGGCTGAAGGCAATTCGACTGGTGCGGCCGGAAACAGGGTTGCGGCGGATCTGGATGGCGCGTTCAGCCAGGTCGCCGCGAGGGTCCATCAACCGGGCCTGAACCGTTTCCGTCGAGAACCAGCTGTCGGGAAGAACAGGGGATTTGTTCACCGCATCCTCCTTGGGGACGGTATCGCTTGACTCAGCGTATCACATGGCGCAGGCCACTTCAAACCGATCCGTCCGGCTGGTTTTCACGGCTATTGATTTTTTTTTCCTGCCGTATTACATGCAAGCTTTGTCTGACCTTCAATCCCAAGAAAGGAGGTGTAAATGGCAAAGGCGCCATTGAAATACCAACTGATCAACCCGGTTAAAATCAGGACCGACGAACCCGATCTGGATTTTCCAGCCGCCCAGTCCATGGCCGACGAAAAGGTGAAATCGCTGTGTCCGGACCCCATGCTGATTTCATGGTATGATGCCACGACCGGCGAATCGCACCCCAAGATCGACTGCGGCAGCCCCGGAAAACCGGGTTGGCTCAATTATGCCCAATCCCGCAATTGCGACATGACCGTCGACATCAATGACGAACAGTATGTTTTCATCTACCTGACGCAACCTTAGCCCCACCGCCACTGAATTCTCCGGCACCGAACGATTCGACAGACAGACCCTGCGCCAGTCAACCTCCCTGGGAGATCTGACCCGGAACCGCTGTGCACAGACGTGAAAGGAGCACCATGAGTGAAATCGCTTTCCAGAACAACTACCCCGATGAACTGAGCCACTGCTATGGATGCGGACGACTCAATCCGGATGGCCTGCAGTTGAAGAGCTATTGGGACGGTGACGAGACGGTTGCCCGGTTTCGGCCCAGGGCAAGCCACATGGCCATACCCGGCTATGTATACGGCGGTCTCCTGGCCTCCTTGATCGACTGCCACGGCACCGGTTCGGCCTCGGCCGCCGCCGGACGGGCCCGGCCGGACGAGGCCCCGTTCCGATTCGTCACCGCATCGCTGCACGTCGACTACCTGCGTCCGACCCCGATCGACGCCGAACTGGAAATCCGCGGGGTGATCAAAGAATTGAAAGAGAAGAAGGTGGTCGTATCGGCAACGGTTTCAGCCGGGGGCCAGGTGTGCGCCAAGGGCGAGGTGGTGGCGGTCCGGATGCCGGAAAACATGCTGCGCTGACGCCCCGGGGCTTTGACAGGAAGGCGCGTCCCGGCTATGCTGAAAAAAGAAGGACGGATATCGGCGTCAACCCCATGACACGCCGGTATCGTGACGGTCTGTGGGCTCTTTAAAAAAGGAGGTGCGCCATGACAGCACCGGTTATCCTGCTGCCGGTCGACGGATCGGAACATGCCGCCCGGGCGACGGCCTACGCATTGAAAATGGCGGGCCTGATGCGCGCCCGCGTGCTTTTGCTGCACTGCCACCGGCCCTTCCCGGTAAAGCTGGGCGAACCCTATTTTCAAAAAGCCATCGACAGGATCATGGTTGATTCCAGCGCGCTGCTGGAACCGTTCCGGTCGACCCTGACCGAAAACGGCGTCGAGGTCACCGATCTGATCATGGAAGGGCCGCCGGCCGACAAAATCTGCGACGTCGCCCAGGTCGAAAGCTGTGAAATGATCATCATGGGCTCCCGCGGCCGGTCCGACCTCAAGGGGCTGCTGCTGGGAAGCGTGGCGCACCGGGTGCTTCAGCAGGCACCCTGCCCGGTCCTGGTGGTCCGCTGACTCCTTTTGCAAGGCTGTTGAAAACCGATTGCGCCTGACCGGACAGCGTTAACTGTTGGCTCAACATGTCTCGTGGTCCGCTGAAACCTCTAAAAAAAGCAAATGGAACCCCATCGCGCATGTTCTCACTGGAGCAGTTTCACCGAGACTACGATACGGTCACCACGCCGGTGACGATCAACGGGCAAACGCTGAAGCTGTTCACGCCCGCATCCATCGACCGCTTCATCAATCCGGACGACGTGATGGACAACTTCCCCCTGTGGGCCAAAATCTGGGAAGCCTCCGGGGTCCTGGCCAGCTACCTCTCCGGCATGCCGCCGGACCCCATGAAAACCATGCTGGAAATCGGATGCGGCCTGGGGATGGTGGGCATTGCCGCCGCCAGGGCAGGCCATCGCATCACCATGACCGAACTCAACCCCGATGCCCTCAATTTCGCCCGGGCCAACGCCCTGGCCAACGACTGCCCGCAGCTGCCCATCCAACGGCTGGACTGGAACGCCCCGCAGCTGGATGGCCGCTTCGACACGATCGTGGGATCCGAAACCGTCTACAAAACCGAAGACATCGACGGTCTGGAGGCCATGTTCGACCGCTACCTGAATCCCGGCGGAACCATCATCCTGGCCGAAGGGGTGCGCCGCACCGGTGTTGACTTCTGGGACCGCATGCGCAGCCGCTACGACGTCCAGGCCCGGCGGCAGGCCCTTCGCTCCGACCAGGGAGACAAGCACCTGATCCTGTTCCGGCTGCAGCGCAGGGACGAACGCCCCATGGAAAGCTGATCTCACATGGCCAGAGGCGACCAGCTGAGCCGGCAGTGGAAGATCATCCAGACCCTGGTGGCCTCCACCCACGGCAAAACTGTTCCCGACCTTGCCGACCGGCTGGGCTGCACCCCGCGGACCGTCTACCGGGATCTCGAGGCGCTGCAGGCCGGCGGATTCCCCATCACCACCGAAACCCGCGACAACCGCAGTTACTGGCACATCCTGAATGCCGGCCGGCAGCAGGTTCCCCTGGCCTTCAGCATCCCCGAACTGATGGCCCTCTACTTCGGCAAGGACATGCTCAAGACCTACCGGGGAACCGTCTTTTACGACGCCATCGATTCCCTGCTGTCCAAGATCGAGGCCACCCTGCCCTCCGCCTACATCGACTACCTGGACCGGGTCCGCGACCGGGTGGATGCCGGTCCGGCGCCGAGGAAGGACTATACCCGGTCCGGTCCGGTCATCGCCGAGCTGAACCGGGCGATCATCGACGAAAAACAGATCCGCATGGTCTATTTCTCCATGGGCCGCCAGAAGGAGAGCCGGCGGACGGTCCATCCCTACCGGCTGCGCCACGTGGAGGACACCCTCTACCTGATCGGCTATTGCACCCTGAGAAAAGGAGTGCGGACCTTTGCCGTGGATCGCATCAAGTCGGTGACAGTCAGGGATGAGGGCTTTCTGATCCCCGAGGAATTCGACCTGCAGGCCTTTTTGCAGGACAGCTTCGGCATCTACCAGGGACCGCCGGTGACGGTGAAGATCCGCTTTCTCCCATCGGTGGCCGGCTACGTCCGCGAGCGCATCTGGCACCCGAGCCAGCACCTGTCGGACCAGGCCGACGGCACCTTGATTTTCACCGCCACCGTGGCCGGCGTCGAAGAGATCAGCCACTGGGTCCTGCGCTGGGGCGCCGGGGCACAGGTGCTGGAACCGGCGGCACTTCGCCGGACCGTGGCAGACCATGCGGCCGCCATGGCGGCCCACTATGCGGATTCGCCTGGCGACGAGGACCCCGACGCGGTTTAACCACGCCCATTACACGATTTTCAGTTCGTCGGCCGACTCCGCTGCAGGCAGCGGAGATACGCTGACCAGCGAGGTTCAAGGGAGACCGCTCCGATGACGATCACTTCCAAACTGCCGGATGTGGGAACCTCCATATTTGCGGTCATGTCCGCCCTGGCCGCCGAACAGGGCGCCGTCAACCTTTCCCAGGGGTTTCCCGATTTCGATACGCCCCCGGCGCTGATCGACCGCGTCCTTGCGCACATGCGGGCCGGCCGCAACCAGTATGCGCCCATGCAGGGGGTGGCCCTGCTCCGGCAGCGCATCGCCGAGAAAGTTGCCGATCTTTACGGCAACCCGGTCGATCCGGACCGGGAAATCACCATCACCTCGGGGGCCACCGAGGCCTTGTTTGCCGCCATTACTGCCGTGGTCCGCCCGGGTGATGAGGTCGTGGTTTTCGAACCGGCTTTCGATTCTTATGTACCGGCCATCCGCCTAAACGGCGGGACGCCGGTCTATCTCTCCATGAAAACGCCCGGCTACCTTATCGACTGGGATGAGGTCGACGATGCCATCGGCGAGAAAACGCGGCTGATCATCATCAACTCGCCGCACAACCCCACGGGGACCGTGCTCTCGCCGGCGGACATCGCGGCCTTGAGGCGGATCGTGGCGGACCGGGATATCTTTATCGTCTCCGATGAAGTCTACGAACACATCATCTTTGACGGCCTGGCCCACGAAAGCCTGTTGAAAGACCCTATGCTGTACGCAAAAAGCTTCGTGATCAGCTCCTTCGGCAAGACCTACCACACCACCGGCTGGAAAATCGGCTACTGCGTGGCACCGCCAGGCCTTACGCGAGAGATCCAGCGGATTCACCAGTTTCTTACCTTTGCCTCGAACACTCCCATCCAATGGGCCTATGCCGATATGCTGGCGGACAAATCCCTGTATCTCGGGCTGTCGGCGTTCTACCAGAAAAAGCGGGATCGGTTCCTCTCCCTGCTCGGCAACTCACGGTTCAAGCCCCTGCCCTGCCACGGCACCTATTTCCAGATGATGGACTATTCAGCCATTTCCGACCTGGACGAGGTGGCCTTTGCCCGCCAGATGACCCGGGTGCACAAAGTGGCGGCCATCCCGCCGTCGGCATTTTACCACGACGGACAGGACAACCGGGTCCTGCGGTTCTGCTTTGCCAAGAAAGATGAAACCCTGGAACAAGCGGCGGAGATATTGTGCAGGATCTGAAACATCGCCGATCGGACCTCCTTGCGGCCGGCCGCGGGGTATGTTCCGCCGCAGCGGGTATAGGTTACCTGAGATGAATTGCCGGCCTGGACACATGCCGATGGCAAGATGGCGGCCGGGTCGTCCGGGAGGGTTATCGGAACAGAAAACGGCCCAGCTTGCCGTAGTGGTCGGTGGTTTGGAAGTCCAAACCCACGATGTTGGAATGGATGCGCTGGACGATGCCCGCTTCGCGAATCTGTGAGCGGTCTTCGTCGTTCAGGGTGAATTCGATGGTCAGTCTATCCCCCACTTTGAATTCGGGCATGCTGTTGACCGAAAACTGGATGCCCGACTGGGAGATATCCCGTATCCGGATCAATCCTTTGACCGGATCACCTTTGACGTCCTGAAATACATAGGTACCCACCAGGTTCACCGGCTTTCTGAAATGGCGCCGGCGTTCCAACAGCACCCGGTAGGCGTTGCCGCAGCTGCATTTGCATTTGAGCCGGACCGCGGTGCGGGTCTCGGCGAACTGGCTCAAGTCCTTGATGACGCCTTTGTCGCAGGCCGGACAGATAAACGTCCCCTCTCCCCGGTCATTGATGAAAATCCGGTGTTCTTTCTTTTCAACGGCCACGTCGCCCGCGGCAGGGGGTTTCGGTGATGACTTTGCTTCCGGAACCATGAAGCGCTCCTTATTTATCCTAATCTATTTGACATCTTGATATTTGTATCGCCACGCAATCGAAATACTTGAGAGGGAATCTGCGGGGTGCGTGGTCTGGCAACCACGGCCAGGCGCCGCTTCCGTCCGCACGGCATCTGCCGCCGGGCGACGCGCTGCCATATCGTGGACACGATCGGCTTCGGCCGGTTGGAGAAGTTCCGGGTTGAACCCTTTACGCGGCAAGCCGCGGGGGTTCGCCGCAAGGATGAATATCGATTTTCAGTTTGCCCGCCAGCCCCGCCGCAAGCGGCGGGAAATACTCCCGCTATTGCGGCTCATAACCGACATCCGGAGGCAGATCCGGCAAGGCGGCCGCCTGGGTGGCCAGCTGGTCGC
This sequence comes from Desulfosarcina sp., assembly GCF_055467485.1. NCBI lineage: Bacteria > Pseudomonadati > Thermodesulfobacteriota > Desulfobacteria > Desulfobacterales > Desulfosarcinaceae > Desulfosarcina > Desulfosarcina sp. The sequence continues at coordinate 59,586 of NZ_JBUOIV010000009.1, forward strand.
ATCGCTCGTTTCCGGGGTTGCCCGCATGCCCCTTGACCCAGACCCAATGGACGTCGTGCCGGTGGCAAAGTGACAGCAGGCGCTCCCACAAATCGATGTTCAGGGCTTGCCCGCCGTTGCTCTTGCGCCAGTTGTTGCCCTGCCATTTTTTCGCCCAGCCCTTGGTGATGCCATCCACCACGTAGCGCGAATCACTGTACAGGGCGACCGCCGAGGGGATTTCGAGTTGTTCGAGACCGACGATGCAGGCCAACAGCTCCATGCGGTTGTTGGTGGTCAGACGAAAGCCGCCGGAGAGTTCCCTCTCTTCCCCGGACGACGAAATGACCACCCCGTAGCCGCCGGGACCGGGATTGCCCAGGCTGGAGCCATCCGTGTAAATGACGGTTCGCCCGGCAAGGGCTGCCGTCGGGGTCGCCTGTTGTGCGGCGGTCGATCGGGGTTTTTTTGGTCGTGACGGCGTGGCGCGCGGCTTTTCGCCTGAACGCCGGTCCCGGATAAACTCCAGGGCTTCCTCGCGCGTCGCAAAGCCCTTGTACCGGGCGCCTTGAAAACCGACCACCTGTTTCTGGGCGCCGTCATCGCCGAACCACTGGGTATAGACGCCCGGCCGCCTGCCGACGGCAACGGCATAGTATTTTTTCTTGGGCATGACGATTGATCACATCCGTCCCGCGGCAAGCCGCTGAGACGGCTAAATAGATGGGTTCGATTGACTGTCCGTTGTCCTGTCCCGCCGTTTTGGAAAGGGGTTCTATACCCGACATGACCGGTGCTTGGCAATGGTCGATTTCATCCGCCGACCTGGGGCGGACGAACGGTTGCCCGCCCGCGGGTCACCGTTTTCTTTTGCCGAACAGCCAGATGGCCATCAATCCGTAGACACAAAGGATGCCCACGCTGATGAGAAAGGCATACAGAAGGGAGCCCGACCAGTTGTAGATGATCGGGAAAAAGAACCCGTTGACCATGGCAATGATCACCAGATGGACAAGCAGTGGCGGGCCTGAAAAAAAAGCTGTCATTGGCTGCTCCTGAAAAGGAGGGTGCCGGATCCGGTCAGGGGGAAATCCCGAACCGGAGCCACTTGAAATCCTGGCGAAGCGCGTCTGACACCTCGCTGCCGATGCGACCCATGAAGAGGTTTTCGGGTTTCAGGCAGATATTGGGCTCGTTGGTCTGCAGTTCGATAAAACCGTGGGGGCTGAACAGCCGGATGAGCATGTTGCGGTATTGCTGGGCGTTCATGCCCGACCCATCCAGGTCCCAGGTCCATGAATAGCCGACCATGTAGGCAATCATGCGTTCGATCTTCGGGTGGGTCAGCATCAGGCGGACCATGTCTCCCGCGATCCTGCAGGATCGAAGGATTCGGCTCACCTCCACCGCCCTTACCTCCATCATCTTGCCCGGCCCCAGCTCCGCCCACCGCTCGTCGGCCTCCGGTTGGCTGAAAACGCCGAATCCCACGATATTCCGGTTGTCCGTCAGGGCGAGCACCACATTGGCATCCGTCCGGGCGGCATGCTTTTCAAGGGTTTCTCTTTTGGTGTAAATGGATTTGTACTGGGCATGGGTGCCGAACTGATCGTCGAAACGATAGGTTCGGATTTCATCGGGGGTGCAGAAGGACCGAATCTGTACCGGACCGACCGGGGTGGACCGGACCGTCTCCTTTGGCATGGGATCGTTCAAAAGCGTCTGCCTTCTCCATGGTGATGGGATGCCGCAACTGTCCGGATAGGCGTGAATGCCGCCGGACGTGGACCCGCATGCGGTCAGAAGTCACTCCACTCCTTGTGCAGTCGTTTGACCATGATCACCAGGTCCTGGCGGTTGCCCTGGATATCCTTCATATACTCCTTGAGTTCGGCAAACTTGAAAAAATCGAACTTCTTGACGGCTTCGATGGCGCCGTCCTCGACGCCGGCCACCAGGTCCGCCCGCAGCATCTCCAGGTTCCGGTCCATGGCCAGTTGAATCAGGTCCAGCAGCAGCCAGGTGCCCAGGCGCATCTGCCGGTATTCGGGCAGGACCACGATGCGGAATCGCCCCACATGGCTGGTGGCGCCGAAACCGCGCAGATAAAGGCTCCCCTGCCCCACGACCGTCTCGTTGCAGAAGGCCAGGATGGAGCAGATGTTGCCTTTTTCCACGGCGTCGAACCACATGTCCATCACCGCCGTGTCCATGACATCGTAATTCATGAACCAGCGGTCCGATTCGGGAATCCGGCGGTAAAATGCATCCAGAAGCGGCCGGTCTCCGGGTTCCAACGGGCGGATCACCGCCTCCACACACTCCTTCAGGACACACTCTTTCGGGTATCTCACGGTCTCGACCTCCTTGGCCGATGGTGTCAGTCGGCCCCAGAATGTTATGAACTAACCGGTTCGGAGCGGTGCAGTCAAGGTTTCCGCACCCATCGCACGGCCATCCGGAAGGCAATCCGCCCGTCAGGAAAGCGATGGGCGGAAGATGTCCGCTGGCCGGGCGATCATGTCAACCGCCTGCCCGTAAAAAGGATATCAAACAGGCTGGTTTTTTTTCTTGACTAACCCTATTCGTAGCTAATATATAGCTAATATGTAACCTTTTATCAAATGAATTTTATCCATTATTTGATTTTGTTTCAAAACTGATGTCGTCCAGCTTGTCCCCCGAACCATACGTCCCGGTATCACCGGAACAAAGCGATTCCTTAACCTGCGGTCTGTAAGCGAGCCGCCCAAAGGGAGGTAACGATGAGTGACCTGAGTTGGCTGCCGAGAGAATCCGGTATCAAGAACCATCACCTGTGGAGCGAGGAACACTTCTCCAGCGAGGCACCGGGAGTCATGTTCGAAAAACGCCCCATCCTGGATCCGTCGGGAAATCCGGTTGACGGCCTTTACTCGGCCTGGATTATCCTGAACAACCCGAAACAGTACAACTCCTATACCACCGAAATGGTCAAGGGCGTCATCGCCGGGTTCCATCGCGCTTCCGCCGACAGTTCTGTCGTGGCCGCGGTCTTCACCGCCATGGGCGACAAGGCGTTTTGCACCGGCGGCAACACCAAGGAGTATGCCGAGTATTATGCAAAGCGGCCTAACGAATACGGGCTTTACATGGATCTGTTCAACGCCATGGTCGACGGCATCCTCGGCTGCAAGAAACCCACCATCTGCCGGGTCAACGGCATGCGCGTGGCGGGCGGCCAGGAGATCGGCATGGCCTGCGACCTGACCCTGTCCAGCGACCTGGCCATCTTCGGCCAGGCCGGCCCCCGGCACGGCAGCGCACCCGACGGCGGCAGCAGCGATTTCCTGCCCTGGATGCTGCCCATGGAGCTGGCCATGTGGAACTGCGTCTCCTGCGAGATGTGGAGCGCCTACAAGATGCAGCGGCTGGGCTTGATCTCCAAATGCGTCCCGGTCATCAAGGATGCCGATGGGTGGGTGCGCAATCCCGCCATCCAGACCGATCGTTATGTGGCCGACGGTGAAATCGTCTACGGCGAGTACAAGACCGGGGATGCGGCCAAGCAGGCCCGGGCCTACGTCAAGACTGCCAAGACCGATTTCGAGCGGCTGGACAACGAAGTCAACCGCATACTCTGGACCTATACCAACCTCTTTCCGGGGTGCCTGATCAAGAGCGTGGAAGGCATTCGCCTTAAAAAGAAGTTCTTCTGGGATCAGGCCAAGGTCATCAACCGCCACTGGCTGGCCGCCAACATGAACGGCGAAGCCTTCCTGGGTTTCAACGCCTTCAACACCAAAAAGATCACCGGCAAGGATACCATCGACTTCATCGAGTACCGGCGCCGCCAGGCCGCCGGGGATGCCTTCGACGTCGAATTCATGGCCGCCGTACTTGGCCGCCCAACGACATAAGGGAGAAACGCATATGCTGCTGGAAGGTAAAAATGCCATCGTCACCGGCGGGTCCCAGGGGATCGGCACGGCCGCCAGCCTGGAGCTGGCCAAAGAAGGCGCCAACGTCTGCCTCACCTATCGACGCCATGAAGAAGAGGCCAGGGCTGTTGCGCAACAGATTGAGAAGATGGGCCGCAAGGCCGTCTGCGTGGCCTGCGACATTGCGGTCTTCGCCGAAGCCGAAGCCGCGGTCAAGGCGGCCGTGGACGCATTCGGCCGCATCGATATCCTGGTGAACAACGCCGGCATGAACTGGGACGGCGTCTGCTGGAAAATGTCCGAGGAGCAGTGGGACCGGGTGATCGCCGTCAACCTGAAGGGGTATTTCAACTTCACCCGCCAGGTGGCGCCCTTGCTCAAGGAGCAGAAGTACGGCAAGATCATCAACGTCACCTCCATCAACGGCATGCGGGGCAAGTTCGGGCAGACCAACTACTCGGCCTCCAAGGCGGGCATCATCGGCTACACCAAGGCCGTGGCCAAGGAATTGGGCGCTTTCGGCGTCAATGTCAACGCCGTGGCCCCGGGCCTGATCGAAACCGCCATGCTCAAGAATTCCGAGGCCAGGGACAAGATCGTCGACCTGGCCATGGGCGAAATGGCCTTGAAGCGCATCGGCCAGCCCGAAGACCTGGCATCGGTGATCGCCTTTTTGGCTTCCGACAAGGCCCGCCACATCACCGGCGAAGTGATCAAGGTTGACGGCGGACAGTACATTTAGGTCAGAAGACGGATGTCGGCGGTCGGAAGACCGATGACGGATTTTCCATATCGGGCCACGGATGGTGTGTGCCGTATCGCACTTAAACGATCCACCTGCAGCCTAAAAACCTATTTTACCGAGGACTGCCACTATGAATGACGTTGCCATTATCGGTGCGGGACAGAGCACCTTCGTACGTTTCTACCCGGGATCGGTGCGGGAACTGGCCTTCGAAGGCTTTTCCGATGCCCTGGGCCACGCCGGCATCACCGCCGCAGACATCGACGCCTCGGTGGTCTGCTCGGCACCGGAATACGACCTGCAGCGCTCACCGGCCGGCGTGTTCGCCGAATACCTGGGACTCAACCCCGGTCCCACCTTTTATGTGGAAACCCTGTGCTCATCGGGCAGCACGGGCCTGAAACTGGCCTACAGCCTGGTCAAGTCCGGGCTGCACGACGTGGTGGCCGTGGTCGGGTTTCAGAAAATGTCGGAGATCTCCTCCGCCGAAACCCAGGAGCGCATGGGACGCGGTGCGGACATCCAGTGGGAGAGCCCCTTCGGCACCATGATGCCCGCCTACTACGCCATGTACGCCCGGGCCCACATGCAGGCCTACGGCACCAAGCCCGAAGACCTGGCCGCCATTCGCGTCAAAGCCTCCACCTACGGCCAGCTCAACGACCGGGCCGTCTACCGCAAGGCCGTCACTGCCGAGATGTTCACCGACACGGAAAACATGATGAGCGGGTCCGTGGCCTCTCCCTTGCGGGTGGGCGACTGCTGTGCCAATGCCGACGGCAGTTCCTGCATCATCGTGGCCAGCGCTGAAAAAGCCAGATCCCTGTGCGACAAGCCCGTGTGGATCCGGGGCATCGGTTCGGCCTCCGCGCCGGTCAACCTGGCCGGCAGGGATCTCTTCAACGGGTTGGCCGTGGCGCGCCAGGCAGGCGCCCAGGCTTACCAGATGGCCGGTGTCGGCCCCAAGGATATCGACGTGGCCGAAGTCCACGACTGTTTTACGATTGCCGAAATGATGGCCTACGAGGACCTGGGCTTCGCCGGACCCGGCGAAGGCCGCGACCTGATCAACGGCAAGGAGACCTATCTGGGCGGAAGCATACCGGTGAACGTGGACGGCGGACTGCTCTCCAAGGGCCACCCCATCGGCGCCACCGGCGGCAGCCAGATCCGCACCATCGTGCTGCAGTTGCGCGGCGAAGCCGGTGAGATCCAGGTGCCCGATGCCGCCGTGGGACTGGTCCATAACATCGGCGGTGTGGGACTTTACGGCAACGTGACCATTCTTTCCAGATAAATCGATCCCGGCCACACGGGTGGACGGGCATGTGAAGATAAGGAAAAACAGCCATGGGTAAGAAGGAAAAGGACGAACGGTTCAGAAAATTCGGCACGGTCAGTTTTACCGGCACCACCCGGGTCAACGACTTCATCGACCACCTGGAGCAGGGCAGGGTCACCGGCACCCGCTGCCAGTCCTGTGGGAAGGCGTTCTTCCCCCCCCGGGCGGACTGCTGCACCTGCCGCTCATCGAAAATGGAGTGGTTCGATGTTCAGGGGGCGGGAAAACTGCTCACCTACAGCACCCTGGCCTTCGGCCCGAAAGGGTTCGAAGGGGACCTGCCCTATACCATCGCCCTGGTGGATTACGGCGACTATAAGGTATTCGGACGAATCGCCGCCGGCATTGCCGAATCCGAGCTCTCCATCGGCATGGCCCTGTCGGCCAAAGCCAACCCGCTGGTCGACGGACGGGTCAATTACGTGTTTCACAAAGCCTGACCATTTTTCCACTCACCCTCCCCTCTCCAGCCAAAAAGAAGGGGAATACAAGGAAAAAAACATGTCACATCTGAAATTCATCAACCATGAGATCGCCGACGGTGTCGCCACCCTGACCTTTAACCGGCCCAAACACAACGTGCTGAACATTGAGATGATGAACGAACTCAACGGCCAACTGGAGACGCTGGCCAACGACGGGTCGCTCAAGTGTGTGGTCCTGGCGGCCGAGGGCCCCAGCTGGTGTGCCGGCGTCGAGGTGGCCGACCACCGGCCGGAAATGGTGGACGAAATGATCGCCACCTTCAACCGCATCTTCGAACTGACCCGACGCATGCCGGTGCCCACCATCGCCGCGGTCCACGGCGCCTGCCTGGGAGGCGGCATGGAGGTGGCCATCGCCTGCGATATCATCGTGGCATCGCCCAAGGCCGTGTTCGGCCAGCCCGAAATCAAGCTGGGGTTTTTTCCACCTTACGCGGCCATCCGGCTTCCCGAATTGGTGGGGCCGGCCCGCGCCGTGGAGATCTGCACCACGGGCCGCCGTTACAAGGCCGACGACGCGCACCGCATGGGCCTGGTGGCCCACCTGTCCGGCGAAGACGACTTTAGCGACACGGTGGACGGCATCGTCGGTGAAATCAAGGCATGCAGCCCGCTGATCATCCGGCTCAACAAGCGGGCCGTCAACGCCCACCTGGGTTTGGATTTCAAAAAGGCGTTGTCCGGCGTCAGCGACCTGTTTCTCAACACCCTGATGAAGACCGAAGACACCCTGGAAGGCATCAAGAGCTTCGAGGAAAAGCGCCGCCCGGTGTGGAAGAACAGGTAGGCGTCCACCTTTCCGGAGCTGCCCTTTTTGGTCCGCATCCACCCGCCCCATCCGGTTGCATGCAGACACGGCTTCCGGTTGATCATCGACCGTTTAACCGATAACCGCTTAACCCGATAACGGTGATGAAAAGCAAATCGAGAAAAGGAGAACCAGCGATGGCGTCCATGATATCCTGGCAGATGACAGAACCCGGAAAACCACTGGCAAAGATCGAGTCACCCATCCCCCAGCCCGGCCCCGGCGAAGTGCTGGTCAAGGTGGCCGGATGCGGGGTGTGCCACACGGACCTGGGCTTTTACTACGACGGCGTGCGCACCAAATCCCCGCTGCCCCTGACCCTGGGCCATGAAATCAGCGGCATCGTCACCGCCACCGCTCCCGATACCCGACAATGGGAGGGCAAGGCGGTAATCATCCCGGCGGTCATGCCCTGCGGCGAGTGCGATGTCTGCAACCGGGACCTGGGCAACATCTGCACCACCCAGAAGATGCCCGGCAACGACATCCAGGGGGGCTTTGCCAGCCACATCGTCGTGCCGGCCAAGCAATTGTGCCAGGTTCCGGTAGACGACCAGTACCGGCCCGTCGGCCAGGCAGACGTGACCCTGGCCCAGATGTCCGTCATCGCAGACGCGTTGACCACGCCCTACCAGGCCGTTGTCGATGCCGGCCTGTCCGCCGACGACACGGCCATCTTCGTGGGCGTGGGCGGCGTGGGCGGCTTCGGCGCCCAGATCGCCAAGGCCTTCGGCGCCCTGGTGGTGGCCATCGATGTGGATCAGGCCAAGCTCGATGCCCTGGCTCCCTATGTGGACCAGACCTTCAACGCTGCCGAGATGGCTTTCAAGGATCTGCGCAAGGCGGTGTCCGCCTTCGTCAAGGAGCAAGGCAAACGCCGCACGGAGTGGAAGATTTTCGAGACCTCCGGCACGGCCGCCGGCCAGAAAACCGCCTTCGGCCTGATGACCTTCGGGGCCAATCTCTCCGTGGTGGGCTTTACCATGGACACGGTAGACATCCGCCTGTCCAACCTCATGGCCTTCAACGCCACCGCCCGGGGCAACTGGGGCTGCCTGACCCGCTACTATGCACCGGTAAGGGACCTGGTCCTGTCGGGCAAGGTGAAGATGGCGCCGTTTGTCAAAACCTTTGCGCTGTCCGAAATCAATTCAGTCTTCGACATGGTCCACCATAAAAAGATCGTCGAGCGGGCGATCATGGTGCCCTGACGCGATCGCCGGCTGCAAGCGCTTTTGCGGCGGCCCGGAACGCTGCCATCCCATCAAACCAGCCGCCCCCGTGTGGCGAAACCCAAACAGGAAACAACGATGCACAAATTACTTACAGACAGTCCCGGAGAAAAGATGCTGCTCCTGGGCAACGAAGCCATCGCCCGCGGCGCCATCGAGGCCGGCGTAGCCTTTGCCTCCACCTACCCGGGCACGCCCTCCTCGGAAATCTCATTGAACCTGTTCCAGGTTTCCCAGGAGAGCGATCTGTACTTCGAGTACAGCACCAACGAGAAAGTGGCCCTGGAAGTGGCCGCCGCCGCCGCCAACAGCGGTGTGCGCACCTTCTGCATGATGAAGCATGTGGGCCTGAACGTGGCGGCCGATCCGCTGATGACGCTGGCCTACGTCGGGGTAAAAGGCGGGATGGTGATTCTCACCGCCGACGATCCGTCCATGTTCTCCAGCCAGAACGAACAGGACAACCGCTACTACGGCAAGCTCTCCGGCCTGCCCATTCTCGAACCGTCATCGGTGGAGGAGGCCCGTCAGATGACGGCCGAGGCCTTCGACCTCTCCGAACGGCTGGGCGAACCGGTGATCCTGCGCACCACCACCCGCATCAACCACTCCAGCGCCTTCGTGGAACTGGGCCGGCTGACACCGCGCAACACCAGGGGAGACTTTAAAAAAGACCCGTTCAACCTGGTCACCGTGCCGGCCGTCTCCCGCCGCCTGCATGTGCGCCTGCTGGAAAACTGGGACAAGGCCCAGGCCCTGGCCGAATCCTCCGCCTACAACTTTATCGAGGGCACCGGTTCCTGGGGTATCATCTGCAACGGGGTCAGCTACAGCTATGTGTCCGATGCGGCCAAGGAGTTGGGCATCACGGACAAGGTCCGGGTCCTGCGCCTGGGTTTTTCCCACCCCGCCCCGCCGAAGCTGATCAAAACCTTTCTATCCGATTGCGACCGTGTGCTGGTGGCCGAGGAGGGCGAACCCGTCATGGAGGAGTCCGTCAAGGCCTATGCCCAGGAGGCCGGATTGACCCTGACCATCGCCGGCAAGGGAGAAGGTCTCTTCTCCCGGCTGTACGAGTTCGATCCGGCCATGGTGCGCCGCGTGATGGCCGGATACTTCGGTGTGCCGCACACGGAAAGCCGGCCGCCCGACTTGTCGGACGTGCCCGAAATACCCCAGCGGCCGCCCAACCTGTGCGCCGGCTGTTCCCACCGGGCCACCTTCTATGCGGTCAAAAAGGCCGCCGAGGGCGAAGAGACGATCTATCCCACCGACATCGGCTGCTACACCCTGGGCTTCCTGCCCCCGTTGGCCATGGGCGATTTTCTGATCTGCATGGGCTCGTCGGTGAGCACGGCCAGCGGCTTTTCCCAGACCACGGACAAAAAAGTGATCTCTTTTATCGGCGACTCGACCTTTTTTCATTCGGGCCTGACCGGTCTGGTCAACGCCGTCTACAACAACCACAACTTCACCCTGGTCATCCTGGACAACGGCACGACGGCCATGACCGGCCACCAGCCCAATCCCGGGGTGGACATGAGCAACTTCAACCTTTCCGGTTACGGCCGCATCTCCATCGAAGCGGTGGTTCGCGCCATCGGTGTCGAACACGTCACGGTCATCAAGCCCTACAAGGTGAAAAAGAGCATCGAGGCGGTGCGAGCGGCCCTGGACCACGAGGGCGTGTCGGTGATCATCTCCCAGGAGATGTGCACCCTGTACGCCCGCGGTCTGAACCAGCTCAAGGTGCGGGCCTTCGCGGTCACGGACAAATGCAAGAACCACCGGGACTGCATCAACGAGATCGCCTGCCCTGCGTTTTACCTGGATGGCGAACGGGTCCAGATCAATCCCAACACCTGCGTGGGCTGCGCGGTCTGCGCCCAGATCTGCCCGGAGAACGCCATTACACCGGTCAAGGCGAAACAGGCCGGTTGAGCGCCTGAACGGCAAGACATCAACCTTCGGCTGCGGTCCACGGCTTTCCGGGAGATTCGATCAACCGGGTCAGCCGACCGGCAGCCCTTACCATACAGGAAACGACCATGGAGACAACAAGACTGATTATCGTGGCGGTAGGCGGTCAGGGCAACCTGCTGGCATCCAAAGTGCTGGGAGAAGCGGCCCTGCTTTCAGGTGTACCGGTGCGCATGAGCGAAATTCACGGCATGGCCCAGCGCGGCGGTGTGGTTGAATCGGCCATCGTTTTCGGCGATGCCAAGAGCACGATCATTTCCGACGGCGAAGCCAACGTGCTGGTGGGCTTCGAACCCTCCGAGACCCTGCGGGCCCTGAACAAATGCAGTGCCGACACCACCGTGATTACCAATCTGGCTCCCCTGCCGCCCTTTACCGTGGCCATCGGCCGCGGCACCTATCCGGACCTGGGCCAGGCCCAGGACCTGATCAAAGCCAAAACCAAACGACTGATTGCATTCGATGCCGTTGACCTGGCCACGACCGCCGGCAGCGTCATGTCGGTGAACATCGTGCTGCTCGGCGCGCTGATCCAGACCGGCATCCTGCCGATTTCCAAGACGGCTGTGGAGGAAACCATTCGCACCAAGACCAAAAAAGCCTTTGTGGACGCCAACTTGAAGGCATTCGAATTGGGCTATGGTGCTGCGGCCCATGCATGAGGGTCTGTCCATCGCGTGCATGGACCGGTTGCATATAAACGGGATGCCCCCCCGGCGGACCCATGGGTCTGCCCCGAAGGAAAACGACCACTGACAAGGAGGAAACGATGCCCTGGAATGAAAAGAGTGAATGCATGCCGGTAGCCCAGATTCAGGCGCTTCAGGTTGAAAAGCTCAAGGAGACGCTGGAGTGGGTCACCAAACGCGTTCCGTTCTATAAGAAAAGCTTCAAGGAGGCCGGTATCAAAGCCGCCGACATCAAGGGCATCGAGGACGTTGCCAAACTTCCTTTCACGGTAAAAAATGATCTGCGTGACAATTATCCGTTCGGCCTGTGCGCCGTTCCCTTGAAAGAGGTCATGCGCGTTCACGCCTCGTCCGGCACCACGGGCAAACCCATCACGGGCCCCTATACTGCCGACGACCTGGCCCAATGGGGCGAGTGCATGGCGCGCAACTTTCATGCCGCGGGCGTGCGGCCCGGCCACGTGGTTCAAAACGCCTACGGCTACGGCCTGTTCACCGGAGGCCTGGGTTTTCACCAGGGTGCCACGACCATGGGCTGCACCGTCGTGCCCACCAGCTCCGGGCTTACCGAACGCCAGATCACGCTTTTGAAAGATTTTGAGACCAACGTCCTGTGCTGCACCCCGTCCTATGCCCTGACCATTGCCGAACGGGCCGAGGAACTCAAGGTGGATCTGAAAAAACTGCCCCTTTCCATCGGCATTTTCGGTGCAGAACCCTGGACCGCCGGCATGCGTGACGAGATCGAGGCGCGCATGGGCATCAAGGCCATGGAGGCCTATGGCCTCACCGAACTGGGCGGCCCCGGTGTGGGCTTCGACTGCGAGGCCCAGAGCGGTATCCACATCAACGAAGACTATTACCTGGCCGAAGTGGTCGACCCCATCACCCTGGAGCCCGTTCCGCTGGGCGAAAAGGGCGAACTGATCTTCACGTCGCTGCAGCGCCGGGCCATGCCGATGATCCGTTACCGCACCAAGGACATCACCCGCCTGTACCGCGAAAAATGTGTCTGTGGCCGGACCTTCGTCAAAATGGACAAAATTTTTGGTCGAACGGATGACATGCTGATCATCAGCGGCGTCAATGTCTTTCCATCCCAGATCGAATCCCTGCTGCTGGATATCGAAGAGGTGGAGCCCCAGTACCGCATGCTTGTCCGCAAAAAAGGATACCTGGATCAACTGGTGGTGCAGGTAGAGGCCAAGCAGGAGGTCTATGCGGCCGGTGACCGCAAGAAGTTCGAAGTGGAAGCCAAGATCATGGCCCATATCAGAGGCAACATGGGGATCAGCGTGGAGGTGAACCTCGTGGAGCCCAAGTTCATCGCACGAAGCGAGGGCAAGGCCCTTCGCGTGGTTGACGAACGTCCCAAGCAGTTCCGGTAGTCTATGGGGCACCGACGGCCAGGCCGAACAACCACCAGAACAATGGGAGGTGCAACCATGCCAGACAAACAACCCTTTGTCCCCAAAACCTTTGCCGTTATCGGTGCGGGCCCCGTGGGCTGTATCGTGTCCGCCTTTTTGGCCAAAGGGGGCCATCGAGTGATCTTGTGCGATGTCATTCCGGATCTTCTTGAACCGACGCTAAAACGGGGAATCATCATCGAAGGCGCCGAGAACGTCACCCAGACGGTCAGCCACACCTGCACCAGCATCGACGCCCTGCCCGACTACAAGCCCGACGTCATTTTTGTCACCGTCAAGGCCAATGTCCTGCCGCTGATCGCCTCGGCCATCGAGGGCTTCCACCACAAGGGGATCTACGTGGTGAGCTGGCAGAACGGCATCGACACCGAACTGGTGCTGGCCAGCAGTCTGGGCAGGGAACCGGTGATGCGTGCAGTGGTCAACTACGGCTGTGGCCTGCTGGGGCCGGCCCATGTGACCATCCCCTTTCACCACCCGCCCCATTTCATCCAGGAACTCGACCCGGAGGCCAAGTTCGCCGCCGTGGCCATTGCCGATGCGCTGACCACCTGCGGCCTGCCCACCCGCCATACGGACGACATCGTTGCCATGGTATGGCGCAAAGGCGTCCTCAACGCCTGCATGAACCCGGTGTGCGCCGTCACCGGCCTGACGATGTCCCAAGCCATGAACGACCCGATTATTTTCAACCTCGTGGACGCGTTGGTCAAAGAGTGCGTCAAGGTGGCCCGGGCCAATGAGATCATGATCGGCTGGGATTACTATCCCAAGGCCATCGAATACATGCGCAACGCCGGGAACCACAAACCATCCATGCTCATGGACATCGAGAACGGCCGCCGCACGGAAATCGACTACATCAACGGGAAATTCGTGGAATACGGCCGTCAGGCAGGCATCGAGACCCCCTACAACATCAGCCTGCAAAGCCTGGTCAAAGGGTTGGAGTCCCGCCTTTGAAGCGCAAGTCAATCGAAAGGGATCAGGGGGATTGATCAATCAATGACCACAGCGCAACCATCCACCGTCGATCAGGTCGCTCCGGTCTACTTCGCCGGCACCGACGTGGGGGCCTCCAGAACCAAGGTCGCGGTCATCGATGCCGATGGGCACATGGCCGGTTATTGTGTGCTCCGCTCGGGAACGGATTTCACGGCCACTGCCGATCGATGCCTGACCGAGGCGTTGGCCATGGCCAATATCGGCAAGGATCGGATCGGTCGCACGATCTCCACCGGGTACGGTCGCAAGAATGTTTCCTATGCCCAGGATCACCGTACTGAAATAAGCTGCCACGGAAAAGGGTGCTTCCACTATTTTCCTTTTGCGATCACCATTATCGATATCGGCGGGCAGGACAACAAGATCATCAAGATCGATGCAAAGGGCCGGCGGACAGCCTTTAAGATGAATCGCAAGTGCGCCGCCGGTACCGGTGCCTTCCTGGAGGAAATGTCCCCCCGCCTGGACATCCCTCTTTCGGAAATGAACGGCCTGGCCGAGGCATCCACGGACATGGTCAAGCTGGGCAGTTTCTGCACGGTCTTTTCCGCCACTGAAGTACTGGAGAACATCCGCCGGGGCAAGCGGGTCGAAGACATCGTCAAGGGGTTGTTTTTTTCAGTCATCTCAAGAATCACCGAGATGGATGCCTTCACCGAAAAGGTGGTCATGACCGGCGGGGTGGTGGCCCACAACCCCTACCTGGTTGAGATGACCCAGGAGCTGATCAGCCGCCCCATCCTGGTGCCGGAGCTGCCCCAATTCACCGGCGCCCTGGGAGCGGCCCTTTACGCAAGAGAAACATTTGAATATTGAGGATTGAGGGATTGGGGAATTGAGGAATTAATAAGTGCTTTTCATCCGCCAATTCTCGAATCCCTCAATCCCAGAATTCCTCAATTACGACATCGGAGGTAAGGCATGACCGAAGAGAAAAAGATAAAACTGAAACGGCTGGAATCGTCCAAGGTGCTGGGCAAGTTCATGGCCGATTACTACTACGAGCTGGACAACGCCGCCAAGACCGGCGAGCGAAAGATCGCCTGGTGCACCAGCGTGGGACCGGCGGAAATTCTGCGGGCCATGGGCTTTCTGGTCTATTTTCCCGAAACCCACTCGGCCATGCTGGGATCGTCGCGCATGGCCACGGAGCTGATTCCCAAGGCCAACGCCATTGGCTATTCACCCGACATCTGCTCCTATCTCACCGCGGACATCGGTGCCTACCTAGAAAAGGTCTCGCCCCTGGCCAACATCTTCGAAGGCATCCAGGGCCCGCCCAAGCCAGATGTGCTGGTGTTCAACACCAACCAGTGCCGCGACGTGCAGGACTGGTTCAATTTCTACGGCGAAGAGTACGACGTGCCGGTGGTGGGCGTCCACTCTTATGTGGGTGTCCAGGAGGTCGAAGCGGCCCACGTGAAATCCATCGCCCGGCAGATGGAAGATCTGATCCCGCCGCTTTCGCGCGTCATCGGCAATACCCTCGACATGGATCGCTTCAAGGAGACCGTGGCCTTGTCCAGGGAGTGTTCGGATCTGTGGAAGCAGGTTCTCGATACGGCCGCCGCCGTCCCATCCCCCCTCACCTTCTTCGACGGCACCACCCTCATGGGCGCTGCCGTGGTGGGCCGGGGAACCCAGCGGGCCAACGACTGCTATCGCACCCTGCTGGCAGAGCTGAATCAGCGCATCGCCGACAAGGAAGGCGCCGTCGAAGACGAGCAATTCCGGATCTACTGGGACGGCATGCCCGTGTGGGGCCGGCTGTCCGCCCATGCCAAGCTGTTCGCCTCCCTGAAAACCAACGTGCTGGCCTCGACCTACTGCAACTCGTGGATTTTCTCCGCCCTGGATCCGGACGATCCGTTCAACTCCATGGCCCGGGCCTACACCGAGCTGTTCATTGTGCGTGCCGACGCGCCCAAGGAAGCCTATATCCGGAAGATGCTGGAGTTCTTCAAGGTGGACGGCATCATCTACCATGACGCCAAAACCTGCCCCAACAACTCCAACTGCCGTTATGGCATGCCCCAGCGCATCGAACGGCAGTCAGGCATCCCCAGTTTGACCATCAACGGCGATTTGAACGATCTGCGCCTGATTTCCGACGAGCAGACCAAGACCAATGTGGAGGCGTTCATCGAGCAGCTTTCTGAAAATAAATAAGAATTGCGAATTAAGGAATTAAGGTATTGAGGAATTTGGTTCTAACTATAGTCGGCAGCATTCCTTGAATCCCTGAATTCCCCAATTCCTCAATTCCCAATTCATTCTTATATCGCTCTCGCAGGTGATGGACCGAAAAAAGGAGCCTACAAATGAGCAAAAACATGCTTGAGACCCTTTTCAACCCCAAAGGCGTGGCCGTCATCGGCGCGTCCGGAAAAGAACTTCACATCGGCAACCGGGTGATCAAGAACCTGGTCGATTTCGGTTACCAGGGGGGCATTTACCCCATCAACCCCAAGGCCGACGAAATCCGCGGAATCAAAGCTTACCAATCCATTCTCGACGTTCCCGGGCAAGTGGACGTGGCCCACATGGTGATCCCGGCCCGGTTCGTGCCCATGGCCGTTGAAGACTGCGGTAAAAAGGGCGTCAAACACATCATCATCAACTCGGGCGGTTTTTCCGAAACCGGCCCCGAGGGCGCGGAAATCGAAAAGGCCTTCATGGAAAAGGCCAGGGCCTACGGCATCCGTGTCTTCGGCCCCAACTGCCAGGGCATCATCAACACCGATCCGGCGGTCAAAGCCTACTGCAATTTCACCTTCACCTTTCCGGAGGCGGGCCACATCTCCATCGTGGCACTGTCCGGCGGGGTGGCCGAAGTGATCCACCAGGGATTCTCCGCCATGGACGTGGGTACCCGCATCTACGCGTCCAACGGCAACGCCTGCGACGTCTCCATCCCGGAGATCATCCGCTACCTGGCCGACGACGACGGCACCCGTGTCATCGTCACCTACGTGGAGGGTCTCAAGGATCCCATGGGTTTTTTCGAAGCGGCCCGCCAGGCCACCAGCCGGAAGCCCGTGCTGGCCATGAAGGCCGGCCGGACCATGGAAGGCGCCAAGGCGGCCGCCTCCCATACCGGCGGACTGGCCAGGGAAGACATGGCCACGGACCTGATCTTCAAAAAAGCCGGCATCGTCGATTTCAGGGACGAAGGTCACCTGATCAACGCCGCCGTCGCTTTCGGCTCACAGCCGGTTCCCAGGGGCAACCGGGTGGGCATCATCACCAACACCGGCGGGCCGGCGGTGATCGCCACCGACATCCTGGTAGATGCCGGCCTGACCCTGCCGCCGCTGTCCGAGAGCACCCGGGCGCTGCTCGCCAAAAAGCTCTACCCCGAGGCATCGATCAGCAACCCGGTGGATGTTCTGGCCACGGGCACGGCCGACCATTACCTGGCCTGCCTGGAAGCCCTGATGGCCGATGACAGTTTCGACTGCATCCTGGTCCACTTCGTCACGCCTTTTTTTGTGGACACGAAGCGCATCGCCGAGGCCATCGCCCGGATCAACCAGCAGCAGCTCAAACCCATGGTCTGCAACCTGATGACCGACCGTCGCCAGTGGGCCGAAACCGTTACCATCCTCAAAACCGGCGGCGTACCCTGCTTCGCCCTGCCCAGCGATGCGGCCCGTGCCTTGGGCGCCCTGGTACGCTACCGCAACATTCTCGACCGGGAACCGGGCCGGGTTCGTTCCTACGCGGACGTGGACACCGATGCCGCCAGGGCAGTCTTCGACCGGTCCGACGGCCAGACGATGCTGACGTCCGATCAGGTTTACGAGATTCTCGAAGCCTACGGCATCGATGTCCCCGAATGGCGCATGGCCGCCGACATGGATGGCGCCGTGGCTGCCGCCGATGCCATCGGCTACCCGGTGGTCCTCAAGGCCGATGCCGCCTCCGTGGTCCACAAGAGCGACATGGGCGGTGTGGCCGTGAACCTGACCGATGCCGATGCAGTGAAGAAAGCCGCCCGAAAGATGACCGAACGGATCGACGCCCCGGACCTGCGCTTTTTCGTCCAGCAGTTTGTTCCCGGTGGGCGGGAGGTGATTCTGGGTGCCAAGGCCGAGCCCGGTGTGGGGCATCTGATCATGTTCGGCCTGGGCGGCATATTCGTCGACGTGCTCAAGGACGTGGTCTTCAACCTCACCCCGGTTACCGACGCGGAAGCCCGGGAAATGGTGGGCGGCATCCAGGCTTCCGCCCTGCTCGACGGGGCACGCGGCGAAAAACCGGTGGACAAAACCGCCCTGATCGACCTGATTCAACGCCTGTCCAAGCTGGTGACCGACTTTCCCCAGATTAAAGAGCTGGACCTGAATCCGGTCCTGGCCTTCGAAAAAGGGGCGGTGGCGGTGGATGCGCGGATTGCCCGGTAACATCGACGGTGTCGGCGGCCAATCCGTATTCTGACTTCTGTCTTCTGACATCTGAATTCGGTTGGGACCGAAAGCGTGCGGCAAGATCGACTGACTTCAAAAGTCCCATAATATGACATCGAACAAATTGGAGGTCCTTTCCATGGCCCACTGGATGAACCTGGGACAGCAGCTCAAGATGAACGCCAAGAAATATCCCCGGACCGTCGCCTTGTGCGACGCCCGACGCCGATTCACCTACCCCGAAGTCAACCGACGGGTGAACCGCCTGGCCCACCGCCTCATGCAGATGGGCCTGAAAAAAGGTGACAAGCTTGCCGTGCTCATGGAAAACAGCATCGAAATCATCGAGTTCTACCTGGCCACCGCCAAAACCGGGATTGTCATCGTCCCGGTCAATTTCCGCTTGGTGGGACACGAGGTGGCCTACATCGCAGACAATGCCGACGCCAAGGCCATGGCGGTGCACCACGAATTCACGCCGTGCGTGGACGCCATCAAGGATCAGCTGAAACAGATACCCCCGGAGAATTACATTGTGGTGGACCAGCCCAAGGACGGCTACCGGGAATACGAATCGCTGCTGGAGGAGGCGCCGGACAGTGAACCGGATGCAGCGGTAGCCCCTTCGGACACATGGATTCTCATCTACACCTCCGGCACCACCGGGAAACCCAAAGGGGTCCTGCGCTCCCACGAATCCCACATCGCCTTTTACCTGATCAACGCCGTGGACTTCGGGTTCGAGCAAAAAGACGTGTGCATGAATGTCATGCCGCTTTGCCACATCAACTCCACCTTCTTCACCTTCACCTTCACCTATATCGGTGCCACGGTTTACATTCACCCGGCCCGTTCGTTCAAGCCGGAAGAGATTCTGGAGATTGTGGAACGCGAGAAAATCAGCTTCATTTCCCTGATCCCCACCCACTACAACCTGATCCTCAACGTCTCCGACGAAGCCAGGCGACGGGACATCCGTTCCATCAGAAAACTGCTCTGCAGCAGCGCCCCGGTGAGAAAAACCATGAAGACCGCCATCATGGAGTTCTTCCCCGGGGTCGACCTGTACGAGGGGTATGGCTCCACCGAGGCCGGCATCGTCACCATGCTGCGCCCCGAGGATCAGATGCGCAAGCTCGGCTCCATCGGGATGGAGAGCCTGGGCACCGACCGGGTCAAAATTCTGGACGCGCAGGGCAACGAAGTGGCGCCGTGTGAGGTGGGTGAGCTCTACTCAAAGGGCCCCATGCTGTTCGATGCGTACTACAAGCTTCCCGAAAAAACCGCCGCCGCTTTCAAAGACGGCTGGTTTTCCGCAGGCGACATGGCCCAGATGGACGAGGACGGCTTCTACCAGATCGTTGACCGCAAGGACAACATGATTATCACCGGCGGCGAACACGTCTACCCCAGCGAGGTCGAAGAGACCATCGGCAGCCACCCGGACGTGTTCGACGTGGCGGCCATCAGCCTGCCGGACGACAAATGGGGTGAGAAGGTCGCGGCGGTAGTGATCCCCATGCAAGGGTCGGATCTTTCGGAATCGACCATTTTCGATTGGTGCCGCGAAAGGATGGCCGGCTACAAGCGTCCCAAGAAGGTGATTTTCATCCAACCGGACCAGATGCCGCGCACGGCCACGGGAAAGATCCTCCACCGCGTTCTGCGGGAAGCGTACGCCGAGGGCAAACCCGTGTTCCCGGAAACCGACAGCTGCCCGGCGCCCAAGCCATGATGGTCGCGATCATTGCATGAACTGATTGCTAACCTGAATTATTCTGAGGACTTTAACTCACAAGAATAACATTAATGACGAGGAGGTTTTTTTCATGCTGAGCAAAGCGTTCATTCCCTACAAGGGTTACTACTCCACCCCTTTTTGCCGCTGGCAGGGTGCCATGGCCAATGAGAATTCCATCGTGCTGGGCGCCAAGACCGCTGCCCGCTGGATTGCCGACAAGGGCTGGGAGCCGGGCATCTTCGACTACCTGGTCTTCGGCAACACCATCAGTCAGCTGCACCAGTTCTACAGCGCACCGTGGGCCGCCGCTCTGATGGGCTGCGGCGGCATTCCCGGCATCGCGGTCAGCCAGGCCTGCACCACCGGCACCACCTGCATTTTCCAGGCGGCCACATTCATCGAAACAGGCATGGCGTCCAATGCCTTCGTTCTCACCACCGACCGCACCTCCAACGGCCCCCACACCATCTGGCCCAACCCCAACGGTCCCGGCGGCGAGGTGATCAGCGAGAACTGGCTGATGGACAACTTCAATGCCGATCCCAATGTGGGGCTGCGCATGGTGGAAACCGCCGAGAACGTGGCCAAGGAGGAGGGCATCACCAAGGAGGATTGCGACCGCCTGGCCGTGCGTCGCTACGAGCAGTACCAGATGGCCCTGGCCGACGACCGGGCCTTTCAGAAGCGCTACATGTTCGCCGCCGAAATCCAGCTCTCCCGCAAGAAAAGCATCCTCGTGGAAGCGGACGAAGGCATCATGCCCACCACCGCCGACGGGCTGGCCAAACTCAAACCCCTGGTGCCCGGCGGCGTGCTGAGTTTCGGCGCCCAGACCCACCCGGCCGACGGCAACGCCTCCATGGTGGTCACCACCAAGGAGAATGCCGAACGCCTGAGTGCCGACGCATCCGTCCCCATCCAAGTGATCGCCTATGGCTTTTCCAGGGAAAAGAAAGGCTACATGGCGGCCGCACCGGTA
The DNA here is from genome assembly GCF_055467485.1 of Desulfosarcina sp. Classification (NCBI taxonomy): domain Bacteria; kingdom Pseudomonadati; phylum Thermodesulfobacteriota; class Desulfobacteria; order Desulfobacterales; family Desulfosarcinaceae; genus Desulfosarcina; species Desulfosarcina sp. Next base: position 80,330 of record NZ_JBUOIV010000009.1, read on the forward strand.
CCGGCTGCCCGAATGGCCCTTGCCAAAGCCGGCCTGTCCATCGGCGACATCACGGTCATCAAGACCCACAACCCGTTTGTGGTCAACGACATCAATTTTGCCAAAAAGATGGAGATCGACGTCGACGGTTTCAACAACTACGGCTCGTCGGTGGTTTACGGCCATCCCCAGGGCTCCACAGCCACCCGGCTGATCATGGAAGGCATCGAAGAAGCGGTCATGCAAGGCGGCGGGTACCTGCTGTGGACGGGCTGTGCCGCCGGCGACTGCGGCGCCTCGCTGATACTGAAAATCGGTTGACCAAAGACCCTACTGCCATGGGGCATAGTAAAAGCGGACCGGAGGGGGTTACCCCCGGTCCGCTTTTCTCTTTTTGGCCTCGTCAGGCCAATCGAATAGGTTTCACCGATCGTCTGAACCCATCGGTCCGGTCGCCCCGCCAGGCCGGTTGCGGCCCGTCGCCAGCTGTTTTCCGGCCCCTGCCTTACTTGCCCAGATAGATATTTTGCCTCTCCTGCCTGCGTCGCCAGGCCCGCAGACCGAGCATTCCACCGGCACAAAAGACCATCCCCGCCGCAACCGTCAGGTAGGCCGACCATACGTGACCGACCTTCAACACGGCGATGGATGGTTCGTCGGGATCGTAGTAAACGGTGAGGTCCATGCCCTCGGGGTAGTCGTCCAGCACCTGTTGCGCCTTCCCGCGGCTGATACCGGAAGCGACGCCGAAGGCCATGCGGTCTGCCGTGTAGGCTTGCCCGAATACGCGATAGACGTATTGAATCCTGGGATAATAAACGACCACCGTTTCATTTTCTTTCCTGTGTACCACTTCCTGAAGCGTTGAAAGCGATACGGTACCGATGGTCGACGGCCAGCGCTGGCTGTCCATGGCCCGCTCCAATTCAAAACCGCCCCACCCCCCGATCGCCAGGCCGACGGCAAGCATGATTAGGGCCACGATGCGCAGGCCGCTGCCTGTTTTGGCATTCGACGAGGATGACATCCTCGGCTGTTGCGGACGCGGCCGGTTCAATTCGCCCCCATGGGGGGGTGGGGGTTCACCCTTCCCTGACGGCTTGCCGATCACCCTGGAACCGCCCGCGGACAGCCAGATGGACCCAAACGGCGATGCGTAACGACGTTGTCACCCATTGGCGTGGGCTTCCTTGAATTCGTGCCACTCATCATGATCGACGATACCGTCGCCATCAAGATCGACGGCCTTGAATACGTCCGCGGTGGTATCCGGGAACCGCTGCTTGAACTCCTCCCAGGTCACCGCGTCATTACCGTCGGCATCCAGCTCATGGAAATGGATCATGTAAGGTCCGGGATCGGGCATTGAGCCCTGGTGAAATTTATTATGGCCGCAACCACCGACAAGGATGGCGATCGACATCAGGACTGCCACGAAAATTATTCTCATAAGACTTCATCCTTTCTGATTGTTGACATCCACCCGTCAGAAATCCCACCGTTGGACCCAGGTGAGGTTCGGTGAGACATGTATCGATCAAAATAAGGCATCCTGCGCTGTCTGCAAATGGAGAGACCCTTTTTTTGAATCATCTGCTGCGCTTCGGACGATACACGCCTGTCATCCGCCGGCTTGCTGATTCGCCCGTTGAACGATTGCACAACGCGCGTCCAAGACGAATCTGCAGTATTGCGTTCAGAGGACAGATAGGTTACAGATATTAATTATTCTTCCAGCCGATTCGGCATCTCAATGAAAGTGGTCCAGCTTATGTTTGATCGGGTTGTTTTGGGGACGGGTGCGTTTTAGCGATACGGATTGCCTGTTCGCCATGACCCGGGCTGTTGAACAGCGGGAGCCCGAAATGAAGAAACGCTATCTGTTATGCCCTCAGTGTGGGACCCACCGGTTTTTCATAATAACCCAGCGCGGCGAGAATCTCTATTTTCATGTGGGCTGGGATCAGATCCCCTTCCCCACGGAAATCTCGTCAGCCGACCTGTCCGGTGTCGATTTTTCCGTTGTGCACAGCACCGGTTGTGCATGGAAAGGCAGCATCAGCGGGCTGGTAAAATACCTGCGATAGGCAGCATCGAGGGACCGTCGGATAAGCGATCCGTTGACGTTTCTTGCAAGAGTGATTGACTTGTCATCGGTTTCGACCGATGATTATACCAATGGAACAAACGCCAGTTTGTTTTGACCTGTCGACCTGAAGCTGAGTGAGAGCAGCGAGAACTGCTATAATTAAATCCAGGGAGAGGCACCATGAAGAAGCTGGTCGAAGAGATTGCCAAGGCACTTGTTGACGCTCCGGAGCAGGTATCGGTCAATGAAATTGAAAGCCAGCAGAGCATCGTCGTCGAGTTGGCCGTTGCCAAACAGGATCTGGGGAAAATTATCGGGAAAAAGGGCCAGAACGTGCAAGCCATCCGGACCATCCTGAACGCCGCTTCGGGAAAAAGCAAAAAACGCATCATCCTCGAACTGCTGGAATAGACATGCGCGTCGCTGGATTACGCCATTCATGGCTGCGTACTCCCGGCCTTCAACTTGGATTACGCATTCCTATTGAAAGCCTTCCGCGCCAAGAGGAGTAACGCGTCATCCGGAAACCACACGGACCGGGTGAGGATCACACGCCCCCGCCTTTCATCGTTCTTGGAAAACCGATTCACGCCATTCCATCGCTTTCACAGCATTTTCAGGAAGCAACGATCACAGGGACATGGGGGGGGGCGACGACCGCCGGCTTTTACCCTGCAACCGCAACCCGGCCCATCGTACAACCGGACCATTCCTGCACACGAAGGTCACTCATGCCCGACTCGTTCAAACAACGAGCAAAAGCCGCCGCCATCAGCTTTCTGGCAGCCTGGTTTGCCCGTTTTTGGTTTGCTACCGTCCGTATCTCCATTGTCAACAGGGAGGTTTACGATCGGCACTTCCGGCAGATCGAGATCCCTCACCATGTTGTCGGCGCCGCCTGGCACCGCAATGCCGTTTTCCTGTTCTACTTCTTCCGGAACCTGGGTGACCGGCTGATCATGATCAGCCGCAGCCGCGACGGCGAAATCGCCGCCGGCGTGGCCAAGCGGTTCGGTTACACCCCGGTTCGCGGTTCCTCTTCACAGGGGGGCGGCGAAGCATTGCGGCAGATGATCGATGTCATGAACGGCGGGCCGAAAAAATTCCTGTGTGGCACTGCCGTTGACGGCCCGCGGGGACCGGCCCGCAAGTTAAAAAAGGGCATGGTTGCCCTGGCCGGGCAGACCGGCGCCCTGTTCGTACCCATGGCCTGTTCCGGCAACCGCCTCATCACCTTTCACAAATCATGGGACAGGACCATTGTTCCGAAACCGTTCAGTCGCATGACCGTCGCTTTCGGCGAACCGGTTGCCATCCCGGCCGAACTCCACCCGTCGGACCTGGAACGGCTCTGCCGGAAACTGGAGGATGACCTGAACCGACTGACGGATACGGTGGACCACAGCTGCGGTTATCCGGAGTCAAGGAGGCCTCGATCAGGGGCAAAGACCATTGACCGGTGAGATCACCATCTCCGTCTGGTTCTTTGTCCTGCTGGTCGCCGTGGCCGTGGTCGCGGTGCTGGACAGGGTGCTGATCCCCAGCAGCCGTTGGTTTCTGCGCCGGCGAATCAACCGGGTCATCGAGGAGATCGGAACCCGGTTGGACATCGAAATCCGGCCGTTTCAACTGACCAAGCGCCAGGTCTTGGTGGACCGCCTGGTTTACGATCCCATCGTCATCGAATCGGTGAGAAACTACGCCCGCGAGCAGGACATGCCCCTGGAAGTGGTCCAGGAGAAGGTGGCGGCCTACGCGCGTGAGATCGTCCCTTCCTTCAATGCCTATTTTTATTTCCGCATCGGTTACTGGATCGCCAAGCGGGTCGCCCGCATGCTCTACCGGGTAAGGGTGGGGCTGCTGCAGGATGAGCAATACCGGTCCATCGATCCGGCCTCAACGGTGGTATTTGTCATGAACCACCGCTCCAACATGGATTACGTGCTGGTGGCCTTTCTGGCGGCCGAGCGAACCACCCTCTCCTACGCCGTGGGCGAATGGGCCAAAATCTGGCCGCTGCACATGCTGTTCCGCTTCATGGGCGCGTTCTTCGTCAGGCGCAATTCCGGAAATCCGCTCTATCGCCGCATTCTTGAGCGGTACATCCACATGGCGACCCAGGAAGGTGTCTGCCAGGCGGTGTTTCTGGAAGGCGGCCTCAGCCGCGATGGCCGCCTGCAGCAGCCCAAGCTCGGACTAATGGACTACATGCTGCGCCGGTTCGATCCCCAACAGGACCGCGATATCGTCTTCATCCCGGTGGGGATCAACTACGACCGAACCATCGAAGACCGCAGCCTGCTGCGCAGCCTGGACCCGGATTCCCGGCGACGCAGCCTGTGGTTCGTCTTCAGGACGACCCTCGGTTTCACCCTGCGCAATCTCACCTTGATGGTTCTCAGCCGTTGGCGACGCTATGGCTACGCCTGCGTCAACTTCGGCTTGCCCCTGTCGGTCAAGGCCTATTGCGCTGACACCGGAACCGATTTCAGCAAATTGGAACGAAAGGACCGTTTCCCGGAAATCCAAACCCTGTGCCAACGGCTCATGGATGCCGTCGCGCAGGTGATACCGGTATTGCCCGTTTCCCTGGTATCCGCGGTGTTTTTAGACGCGCCGGCAACGGCATTGGATCCGTTGCAGATCGAGCAGCGGGCGAGCCTGCTAATCGACGAGCTTCGTAAAACCACCGCGCCCATTTTAGACACCCCGCACAGCACCCGCATGGCGGCCATTGCCGACGCCATCGACCTGATGCGGCTGCGCGGACTGGTTACCCCATCCGACGGCCGGTTCATGGCCGCAACAAAGGAACTGCCACTTTTGCGTTACTATGCCAACGCCATCGTCCATTGGCTGCCCGATCGCAAGTGGTAGCAAGAAAGGATTTTTCGATGTTCTCGGAAAAAATCAGCATCGGTCTCGACGAACACGGCCATGTCTCGGGCATTCTGGCGGGTCCGGATCATCCATCCCAAGCAGGCCGCAGCGGCGTGATCATCGCTCATGGCGCCGGCAACGACATGAACCACCCGCTGCTTGCCTCCGTTGCCGAAGGACTGGCCGCTGCCGGCTACGCCACCTTGCGCTTCAATTTCCCCTACGCCGAAAACGGCAGGAAATCGACCGATTCCCAGGCAAAGCTGATCCAAACCTGGCAGCATGCATACGACTGCATGGCGGGCAATCAACACTTTTCAATCGAATCGATCATCGCGGCCGGAAAATCCATGGGCGGCCGGGTGGCCTCGCAGGCTATCGCCGACGGACGAATGGATGCAGCCGGACTCATCTTCCTCGGCTATCCCCTGCATGCCCCGGGCAAAAAGGATCAACTGCGGGATGACCACCTCTACCGGATCGACCAGCCCATGCTTTTCTTTGCCGGAAGCAAAGACCCCCTGTGCGATCTGGAACAACTGAAACGTGTGACGGACAACCTGTCATGCCCTTGCGAGGTGGAGGTTGTCGAGGGTGGCAATCACTCGTTCAGGCTGGCCAAGTCGGCCAACCGGCCCGAAGCCGACGTACACAGCCAGGTCCTGAAAAAGTGCGTGTCGTGGCTCGGCCGATTCGAAGAGTGATCGGTCCCGGCGGGCATGGTGGTGGGCTGGCAACAAGCGCAGGCGATCAATAGGACCGGATTCCTAAAAGGGGCAAACGCCAGTCGGAGGGCGATCGATCGCCTTTTCAAGCTGCTCCAGAAATGATTTTCTCGGTATTTCCCGGGCACCAAAACGGATAAGATGATCCGTTCTCACCTGGCAGTCGATAAGCTTGAATCGCAGACGATTCAACGTCTCAACGAGGGTAACGAAGGCGACCTTGGAGGCATTGCTGACCCGGCTGAACATGGATTCTCCGAAAAAAGCCCGTCCGATGGAAATGCCGTAAAGCCCGCCGGCAAGCGTTCCCCCCTGCCAGGCTTCCACCGAATGGGCATATCCTTTGCGGTACAGATCGCAATAGGCGTCTTTCATCTCACCGGTGATCCAGGTTCCCTCACCGTACGACCGCTTCGCTTCGGCACACGCCTGAATCACGGATTCAAATGCCTTGTCGAACGTAATGCGAAAGTTCTTCTTCTTGATGACCTTGCGAAGTGATTTCGAAATATTGAGCTCATCCGGATACAACACCAGCCTCGGATCCGGCGACCACCAGAGGATGGGGTCGCCTGAACTGTACCAGGGGAAAATACCGCTTCGGTATGCCAACAACAGCCGCTCGGTGCTCAGGTCACCACCGACGGCCAGCAAACCCTCCTTGATGGCGAGATGGGCAGGGGGAAATGAAATTTTATTGGAGAGGGTGAAAACGGGCATCAACTATACTCGAAAACCAGTTCTTCTCCCTTCAGATCCAGCCTGACAGATCCACCCTTCTCCAAGCGGCCGAAGAGGATTTCATCCGCCAGCACATCTTTGATCTCGGTCTGGATGACACGGGCCAGGGGCCGGGCACCGTATTTGGGATCATGGCCTTTCTTTGCGAGCCATTGTCTCACCTTGCCCGAATACTCAATGGCAACTTTTTTGACCGTCAACTGGTCGGCAAACTCTTTCATGAATTTATCGACGATCATGGCCATGATTTCACGGTCGAGGGCGTTGAAGGTGATAATGCCGTCCAGTCGGTTTCTGAATTCCGGGCTGAATATTTTCTCGATAGCCTTTTTACCCCTGCCGGTAGAATCGCTTTTGGGATCCCCGAAACCGATGGTTGCGCTGCTCATCTCGCGTGAACCGGCGTTGGATGTCATCATGACGATCACATTGCGAAAATCCGCCTTTTTGCCGTTATTGTCCGTCAAGGTGGCGTGGTCGAGCACCTGCAGGAGGATGTTGAACAGGTCTTCGTGGGCCTTTTCGATTTCGTCGAGCAACAGAACACAGTATGGGTGCTTGCGGACGCCATCGGTGAGCAGACCGCCCTGGTCGAAGCCGATGTAACCGGGGGGCGCACCGATAAGCCGGGCAACGGCATGCTTTTCCATGTACTCGCTCATGTCATAGCGCATGAATTCCACATCCAGCTGCCGGGCCACCTGCCGAGCCACTTCGGTCTTGCCGACGCCCGTGGGGCCGGTGAACAGGAATGAGCCCACCGGTTTCTCCGGCTGTCCCAGGCCGGCACGAGAGCGCTTGATAGCGGTCACCAGCGCATTGATGGCGTCGTCCTGGCCAAACACCACCCGACGCAGCTGATCGCCCAGATTTTCGAGTTTGGCCTTGTCCGGTGTGGAAACGTTGACCGCCGGGATTCGAGCGATCTTGGAGACGATCTTTTCGATATCCGACGGATGAATCCATTTTCGGTTGGTTGCTCCGGAAAGCCGGATCGCCGCGCCGGCTTCATCGATGACGTCGATGGCCTTGTCCGGCAGGAATCGATCGTTGATGTACTTGGCCGACAGTTCACAGGCGGCTTTAAGCGCCGCTTCCGTGTATTCAATCTCGTGGTGCGCCTCGTAACGCGAGCGCAGTCCCTTGAGGATCTTGATGGCTTCCTTGACCGGCGGCTCCATGATGTCGATCTTTTCGAAGCGCCTGGACAGGGCACGGTCCTTTTCGAAATGATTCTTGTATTCCTCATAGGTCGTGGAGCCGATGCATCTCAGCTCACCGGTGGACAGGAAGGGCTTCAAGATATTGCTGGCATCCATGGAGCCGCTGCTGGTGGCGCCGGCGCCGACGATGGTGTGAATCTCATCAATGAACAGGATGGCGTTTTTGCGCTTTTTGAGTTCGGCCACGACGCCCTTGAGGCGCTGTTCGAAATCGCCCCTGAATTTCGATCCGGCCAGCATGCCGCCCAGATCCAACGAATAAATTCGCACCTCTTTGAGCAGGTCCGGGACCTCTCCGCCCCAGATCTTCTGGGCCAATCCTTCGGCCATGGCCGTCTTTCCCACACCCGGATCGCCAACGAAAATGGGGTTGTTTTTCCTGCGCCGGCAGAGGACCTGCATGGTGCGCTCCATTTCCAGTTCGCGGCCGATCAGCGGATCCAGCTTGCCTTTGGCAGCCTGGTCGATCAGATTCACCGTATAGGCTTCCAGCGGGCTGGATTTTTTCTTAACGCTTTTCTGTTCGGCCGGCGCGTCGGTTTCAGGCGTATCGTCGGTGATGCCCGTCGGCATTTCATGGGAGATATTGCGCAGCACATCCAGCCGGGAAATCCCCTCTTCGTTCAGGAAATAGACCGCATGGGAATCCTTTTCCATAAAAATGGAGGCCAGGATATCGCTGACGGCCACCTCTTTTTTCTCGGCCGAGCGAACGTGGTTGACGGCCCGTTGAATCACCCGCTGAAACCCGATGGTCTGCTGGAGCACGTACTCGCTCTCTTCCGGAAGCATCTCGATATTGTCCTTAAAGAACATTTCGAGATTGGCCTTGATGTTCTCTGGATTGCCGCCGCACCGTTCGACAATTTCAAGACCTGAACTGTCATGCAATATGGCAAAAAGCACGTGTTCGACACTGACGTATTCATGTCGCCGTTTTTTGGCCTCGCGTACCGCAAAGCCCAGTGTGGCGCTGAGTTCCTTACTGATCATAGTCTATTCCTGTTCCATGCTGCAGCGCAGCGGATAGCCGCTTTCACGGGCAAGATTGTGAACGGTATCGACCTTGGTTTCGGCAATTTCATGGGAGTAGCTGCCACATACCCCGATGCCCTTTCGATGGACATTCAACATGATTTTTGCCGCCGATTCAGGCGACTTGTTAAACACGTACATCAGTATCTCGACGACAAACTCCATCGTGGTGTAATCATCGTTGTGCAGCAACACCCGGTACCTGGGCGGTTCCCTGGTTTCATCCCGGGTTTCTGAACTGAGCTCTTCCTCTGTCTGGTAACGCTCGCGGGCCATAGGGTTGCGCTTGTCGGGCTTAATCGTCACTGACCGTTCATGGCCAACCGCCGGTTAACGGCGAATTGAATCCGTAGTGGTCATCTGGACCGGTGGCCGGCCCATAACTGATTTAAATCACGAGTTTCCTTTTATCTTGGGCGACTACCGGTCCGTATCGGCATAGTAAGATTATAATCATCGCCGATATGGATTGTAAAGTGCATTTCTTGGCCGGAAAAAAGGCGGGGGGGATCCGATTCCGTTGATCGGATTGTCCATCTGCAGGCATACCGTCGAGCGGTTGCCATGCGCGACGATCAGCACTCGATGTCGATAATACGGGAAATCGCGGCACCGTTTTCAATTCGAACGCTGGCGATAGAAACCGGATAGTTGAACCGTCGGTGTCCGGCACTTCCCGGATTGAGGTAGGTGACGCCATTTTTATTGAACACTTCAGGCTGGTGGGTATGTCCGCTGACAACCACATGGATTCCGGCGGTATACGGGTCAAGGTCGAGCTGGTGCAGGTCATGGAGAATGTAAAAAAAGATCCCTTCGATCTCGACCATCTCCCTGATCGGCAGCGTATGGGACCAGGAACCGTGGTCCATATTTCCTCGGACCGCCATTACCGGCGCGATCCGCTTTAGCCGGGTCAACACCTGTCCGTCGCCCACGTCACCAGCGTGTAGAATGTGCTGGCATCCCGCCAGTGCCTCTTCTACCTCCGGGCGGAGCAGTCCGTGGGTGTCGGAAAGGATGCCGATGGTTGTCGGGTTTGTCGGGTTTGTTGGGTTCATTGAGTTTGTTGGGTTCTGGGTTCGGATTGTAGAATGAAACCAAAAAAAATGTTTGACCGGCAGCCGGGAAACTTAGCTTTTTTTTAAGTCACCGATATTTTATGATTTTAATTTTCAGTCCGTGTGCGTTCAGAAGTGGTAGATTGCGGTTCAGATCAAGGCCGCAGCGTTTTTGAAACCGGAGGCGTAGCAACGCTAGGTCGAGGATATCAAAAAGGCGAGAACACTGACCTGGGCCGCAAGATGCCGTTTCTGAATGCACGCTATCCTCCGCAGCACTTCTTGTACTTCTTGCCGCTGCCGCAGGGACAGGGATCGTTGCGGCCGATTTTTGCGGATTCTCGCTTGACCGGTTTTTTGGTGGCCGGGGAATCGCCGCTACCGGAAAAGATCAGCTTCTGCTCCTTGGGCTTTTGCAACTCATCGATGTGGTCGGGCTGGGCCAGTTGGATCCGGAAGAGAATGCCCAGGGTTTCCGATTTGATGCGGTCGATGGTCTCCTGGAACATATCGAAACCTTCTTTTTTGTATACCAGCAGCGGGTTCTGCTGGGCGTACCCGCGCAGCCCGATGCCTTCCTTCAAGTGATCCATTGACAGCAGATGGTCCTTCCACAAATTGTCCACGGTCTGAAGCATCACCATCCGCTCCAGCTGGCGGAAATCATCCTCACTGCCCAGCATGGCGACTTTTTTGGTATAAATCGCGTGGGCCTGATCGTATATCTCCTGGATCAATCCCTCGTCGGTGAGCCCGTCCAGGGTATCTGCGTCCATTTTGGCCAACCGGAAATTGAACTGCTGGAATACGGCGTCTGAAATAGCCTCCCAGTCCCAATCGGCGGGAAGGGCCCGCTCATCCGCAAACTGGGTTCCGATCTCCTCGGCCGCCTCCATCATGATATCTTCGATGGTGGATTTCAGGTCAACGCCGGTCAGCAGGTCGCGGCGCTGCTTGTAGATCACCTCGCGCTGCTGGTTCATGACATCGTCATATTCGATCAGGTGCTTGCGGATATCAAAGTTGTGCGCCTCAACCTTGGATTGGGCATTCTCGATGGCCCGACTGATCAGGTTGTGCTCGATGGGTTCACCTTCTTCCATGCCCAGGCGCTCCATGATACCGGTAATGCGCTCGCCGCCGAAAATGCGCAGCAGGTCGTCCTCCAGCGCCAGATAGAAACGGGAGGAACCCGGGTCCCCCTGGCGTCCGGAGCGGCCCCGCAGCTGGTTGTCGATACGCCGGCTCTCGTGGCGTTCGGTGCCCAGGATATGCAGACCACCCAGTTCGGTCACGCCCTCGCCCAGGACAATGTCAGTACCGCGCCCGGCCATGTTGGTGGAAATCGTCACCGCCCCCTTCTGTCCGGCCATGGAGATGATCTCCGCCTCCTTCTCATGATTTTTGGCGTTGAGCACCTCGTGGGGGATGCCCTGCTTTTTCAGCTTCTTGGCCAGCTGCTCGGAGATGTCGATGGATACGGTACCCACCAGCACCGGCTGACCTTTCTGGTGAAGCGCTTTGATCTCTTCGATCGCGGCGTCGAACTTTTCCCTGCGGGTCTTGTAGATCACATCGGGAAAGTCGATGCGGATCATGGGCATGTTGGTTGGGATGACCGAGACGTCCAGGTTGTATATCTTCTTGAATTCTGCGGCCTCGGTGTCTGCCGTACCGGTCATGCCCGCCAGCTTGTCGTACATCCGGAAGTAATTCTGGAAGGTGATCGTGGCCAGGGTCTGGTTCTCGTTCTCGATCTTGACGTTCTCCTTGGCTTCGAGCGCCTGGTGCAGCCCTTCGCTGTATCGGCGGCCAGGCATGAGCCGCCCGGTAAATTCGTCAACGATGATCACCTCGCCATCTTTGACGATATAGTCTACATCGCGCTTGAACAGGGTGTGGGCCTTGAGGGCCTGGTTGGTGTGGTGAAGCAACTCGATATTGGAAGGATCGTAAAGGTTTTCGACACCCAGCAGCTTTTCTGCGTGGGCCACCCCGTCCTCGGTGAGAGCGGCGCTCCGGGCCTTCTCGTCAATCTTGAAATCCACATCCGCCTTGAATTTGGGGATGATCCCGTTGACCTGGTAGTAGAGCTGGGTCGACTTTTCGGCAGGACCGGAGATGATCAGGGGTGTCCGGGCTTCATCGATGAGAATACTGTCCACTTCGTCCACGATGGCAAAATGAAGATCCCGCTGGACCAGCGACTGCGCGTCGAATTTCATGTTGTCACGAAGATAATCGAAACCGAACTCATTGTTGGTCCCGTAGGTGATGTCAGAGCCGTAGGATTCCTTTCGCTGCCGGTCGTCGAGTCCGTGCTGGACCGTTCCCACTGACATCCCCAGGTAGGTGTAGATTTGGCCCATCCACTCCGTATCACGCCGTGCCAGATAATCGTTGACCGTGACCACATGCACGCCGCGGCCGGTGAGTGCGTTGAGGTAGACGGGCAGCGTGGCCACCAGGGTCTTGCCCTCACCGGTCTTCATCTCGGCAATTTTTCCACCGTGAAGCACCATTCCGCCGATGAGCTGAACGTCGTAGGGACGCATGCCCAGTGTGCGCATCGAGGCTTCCCTGACGGTGGCAAAGGCTTCGGGCAGCAGGTCATCCAACGGTTCCCCGTTGTCGAGGCGCGTCTTGAGCCGCGGTGTCTGGTCTTTTAGCTGCGCCTCGCTCATGGCCTTCATGTCCGGCTCCAGGGCATTGATGGCTTCCACGAAGGGTTGAAGTTTTTTCAGCTCACGTTCATTTTTGCTGCCGAACATCTGAGTTAAGAATTTACCAATCATCTATTCAATCTCCAATTTCTTCGATCGGATGTTTTCTCTGGGCGAAGTTTGCACGGGGATATCATTTTGGTATCCATACCGGTATCAGCGCGCCGGCATCCTAAACCATTTTGCCGGACCACTCAAGCGCAAAGGGGCGATTCACCTTCCCAGCACCATTGGTTCGGCCGATAAAGGCGCGATACGACCAATTTCGGGTCGGGAAAACCGCTATGCAGGTCGGTTGGACGTCTGCCTGTCAGTTCAGGATATACGTGGCGGGATTCACGGGAACGCCGTTGAGGTGAACCTCATAGTGCAGGTGGGGGCCGGTGCTGCGGCCACTATTGCCCATCTGGGCAATGATGTCGCCGCGTTTGACTTTTTCCCCCTGTTTTTTCAAGGCTTCGTTGAGATGGGCGTACCGGGTGAGCATGCCATGGCCATGATCGATGACGATCACATTGCCCATGGGCCCCTTTTTCCCCGCATAGGAAACGATGCCGTTTGCGGTCGCCAGGATAGCGGTACCCTCCCGGTTGGCGATGTCCACTCCTTTATGAAACTCTTTTCTGCCGGTAAACGGAGAAATCCGGTGACCGAAACGGGAGGTCATCCAACCATCGGTCGGTCGAATGGCCGGTGTCGAAGCCAACAGGTTGCGCTGGCCTTCCAGTTTGTCCAGCAGGTTACCGAAGCTGTTCTCCTGGCGCTGGGTCGCCGTATTGAGTTCATCCACCTGCTGGTGCATTTCACGCATCAGCCCTTCGTGTCGCTGGGTCAGCTCGAGTTGAGGGTCCAGATCGTCGGGAGCGGCCCCACCCACACCGAAAAGGTTGTTGTCGACGTGGCTGGGTGCCAGATTGGCAATCACGCGAATTTTTTCCTCGAACTGGTCCAAACCGACCAGCTTTTCCTTGAGCGCATTGATTTCATGGGCGAAGGCTTGAATCTGAAGCCGCTGCTGTCCGATCTCTTCCCGTTGCTCCTCAATGGTTTGGGCCACATAATGATTGGCTGCAAGGGATCGTCGAAGCATCTGGTAATCGTGGAAGGAAATGCCGACAAAGGCGATACCGATGGTGGTTGCCAGTGCCATGGCCACCAGCAGGGCAACGGGGATCGACAATTGTTTGACCGTCGTTCCCGAGTTGCTCAGAACAATAAGCGATAACTTTTTAGCCATTGCCTTCCGGAACCAGAATCAGATATTACATTTTTTATCAAAATATCAATTAGTTACTGACAAATTGAGCACAAACAAAAAAAGGCTACCATGATAAAGACATCATGTCAATACCACGGTAGCCGTTATGTACTTTTAACTCCCCATTTTAATTGGCAAATAGATCCAATGGGATCTAAGGGAAGTGCTTCTTTTCTCGCCTATGCGATGCCCAGTTTGAACTTTAGCGACTTCAGGGTGTTGAGCATGAGCATAGTAATGGTCATGGGGCCCACGCCGCCCGGAACCGGGGTGATGGAACCGGCAATTTCCTTGGCGGCATCGAAGTCCACATCGCCTTTAAGAATCGCTATCTTCTTGCCTGTCTTTTCACTGATTTTCTCACCCACGCGGTTGACCCCGACATCGATGACACAGGCACCGGGTTTGATCCATTCCGGCTTCACCAGATCCGGCACACCGGCGGCGACGATCAGGATGTCGGCCCGCTTGCAATGGCCGGCCAGGTCCTTGGTCCGGGTGTGGACGATGGTGACGGTGGCGTTGGCCCCGGGGCCTTTCTGGACCATCATGTTGGCAATCGGCTTGCCCACGATGTTGGAGCGTCCCACCACGACAACCTCGGCACCGCTTGTCTCGACCCCGGCACGAACGATCATCTCCTGGATTCCGGCAGGGGTGCACGGAGGAAACTTGACTTCCGAGCCACCGATCATCAACCGGCCCACGTTGACCGGATGGAAGCCATCCACATCTTTGTCCGGATCGATTGCATTGAGAACCTTTTTCTCATCAATGTGTTTGGGCAGCGGAAGCTGAACCAGGATTCCGTTGATGCTCTCATCCTTGTTGTACTTATCGATCAGCGCCAACAGATCCGCTTCGGAGATGTCCACCGACTGGTTGTCCTGAATTTCCTTGAACCCGACGCGGTGAGCGGTTTTTATTTTCAGGGTCACGTAGGAAATGGATGCCGGGCTCTCACCAACAAGGATGGTGACCAGGCCGGGAACGACGCCGTGCTTTTCCTTGATCTGTTTTACCTCGGCGGTAATTTCCTCGAGGATCTGCTCACGGATATCGGTCCCCTTAATAAGCGTTGCTGTCATCTCCACTCTCCTTTCACATTGATGGTTTCGGTGCGAAATGGTTCAAATAAAAAGCCGTTGGCGTTTTCAAAAACGATTGTGGGCAAATGGTAAAACGGCAAGGGATACGGATTTTGTCCATGGTGAAAACGCCCCTTGTTTAGTCCAAAACAGCCTGGATGTCAACATAGCGATCCCGCCGGAAATACCTGCCGCAGCTAAAGCGGAAAGGGAACGCCGTCCAAGCCGGCGGTTTCCTCGAAGCCGAACATCAGGTTCATGTTCTGGACGGCCTGCCCGGCGGCTCCCTTGACCAGGTTGTCGATGGCCGACATCAGGACCAGCCGGCCGCTGCCGGGGTCCACCACCCACCCGATGTCACACACGTTCGTACCCCTGACATGCAGGGTGTCCGGGAAGCGACCGCCGGGCAGCAGACGAATGAAAGGCTTGTCGCGGTAGTGCGACTCGAGGCAATCTCTGATTTGCCTTTCATCGGCGCCTGGCGAAAGCGTGACATAGACCGTGCTCTCCATCCCGCGGGTCATGGGCAACAGGTGGGGCACGAACGTGATCTTCACCGGCGCGCCCGCGAACCGGGCGATATTTTCCTCGATCTCCGGTGTGTGACGGTGTGCACCAACCTTGTAGGCTTTGAACGACTCGTTGACGTGGCAGAAATGCGTGGTGGCCGTGGCTTCGCGGCCGGCCCCGCTCACTCCGGATTTACAGTCGGCGATAACGGTGGCCGGATCCACCAGCTTGGCTTTGACCAGCGGTAGCAGCGGCAGCAGCACACTGGTGGGATAGCAGCCCGGGTTGCCGATCAGATCCGCGGCGGCCACCGCATCGCCATAGATCTCGCACAGCCCGTAAACCGCCTCGACCATCAGGTGGGCACAGGTGTGGGCCTGGTAGTGCAATTCATAGGCATCCCGGTTGCTGAACCGGAAGTCCGCCGAGAGGTCCACCACCCGCCGTCCCGCGTCAAGAAGATCGGGGACCATGGCCATGGAAGCCTTGTGCGGCAGTGCAAGAAAGACGACGTCGGCTTTTTTCGCGACAGCCGCCGGATCGCTCTCCGCACATTCCAGGTTCACGACCCCCCTCATGGCGGGGTAGATGGTGTCGTAAGCAATTCCGGCATCCTGCCGTGAAGTGATGACGGACAGGGAGACATCCGGATGGCCGGAAAGGATTCTGACCAGTTCGGCCCCGGCGTAGCCGGTGGCGCCGATCACGGCTGCACGAAGCATGATGACTCCTTTGCCTTTCATTTTCGGCGTTCAGCGTTGAGCGTTCAGACTCGAGCCTGCTTATCCGCCCAGATAGGCTTTCTTTACCTCGGGATCATTGATCAGGGTGTCGGAATCGCCTTCGAGCACCAGGCTTCCATTTTCCAGGACGTAGCCTTTCTGGGAAAACTTCAGGGCCAGCCGGGCATTCTGCTCAACCAGCAGTATGGCGGTGCCCTCCTGCCGGTTGATCTCTTTTAAGGCCTGGAACACATTCATCATCAGCAGCGGCGACAACCCCATGGAGGGTTCGTCCAGCAGCATCAAGCGGCGGCCGCTCATGAATGCCCGGCCGATGGCCAGCATCTGCTGCTCTCCACCGCTCATGGTTCCCGATGCCTGTGAGCGGCGCTCTTCCAGCCGGGGAAAGATTTCGAACACCCGTCGTATGTCTTTTCTTACATTGTCCCGATCTTTGCGGGCAAAGGTGGCCAGTTGGAGGTTCTCCATTACCGTCAGGTTGCCGAACAGGCGGCGGCCTTCGGGGACATGGGTGATGCCAAGCTGGCTGACCACTTTGTCTGCCGGAAAAGCGAGCAGGTCCTTCCCCAGGCAGGTCATGGCCGACCCCGCCTCAACCGGCACCATTCTGGAAACCGCGCGCAAGGTCGTGCTTTTGCCGGCGCCATTGGCACCGATGATGGTCACGATTTCACCGGCGTCGATATTGAAACTGATGCCTTGCAGGGCTTTGATATTGCCGTATGACACCCGGAGGTTCTCCACGTTGAGCAGCATCAGAAGTCCACCTCCTGTTCGCCGATGTAGGCCTCGATGACCTTGGGGTTGTTCTGGACCTCGTTGGGCGTTCCCTCCACGATGACCTGGCCGAAAACCAGCACCTGAACGCGCTGGCAGAGCTCGTGGACCACCCGCAGTCGGTGTTCGATAAGGAAAATGGCCAGGTTGAATCGCTTATGGGCGGTGCGGACCACCTCGATCATGGCCATCATCTCGTCCGGTGTCATGCCCACCGTGGGCTCGTCCAGCAAGAGCACCTTGGGTTCGATGACCATGGCACGGGCCATCTCCACGCGTCGCTGGGCACCGTAGGGCAGGTTGACCACCAGTTGGTCGGCAAACTGGTCCACGGCGAACATCTTCAGGTATTCCATGGCCAGCTCCGTGGTATGGCGTTCTTCGCGACGGCGCTTGGGGGTATCCAGAAAAGCCCCCCACAGGCCGTAGGAGAGTTTCGAGTAGCGGGCCATCTTGATGTGTTCCAGAACGGTCATATGGCGCCACAGCTTCATCTCCTGGAAGGTGCGGGCCAGCCCCATGGCAGCGGTCTGGTTGGGCTTTTTGCCAACCAGTTCCTCGCCATCGAAGACCACGGACCCCTGGGCAGGACGGTAAATGCCGGTCATCAGGTTGAAGATGGTGGTTTTGCCGGCCCCGTTGGGGCCGATGAGTCCGGTGATCTGGCCAGGGTCCAGGCTGAGATTGTATCCGGAAACGGCCTGCAGGCCGCCGAAATTGTGGCTCATATCAGTGACGTGAAGCAGCGGCATATTATTCCACCTCCTTGGGCCCGAACACCTGCCGGACATCGAATTCCTTGAAGGCGATCAGCCCGGTGGGCCGATAGATCATCACCAGAATCAGCAGCAGGGGAATGACGATCCATTTGAGAATTTCAAGGGGCCGCAGCGCCTCGCCCAGCAGGCTGATGGACACCGCACCGACGATGGACCCGTAAACCGAGTTCAAGCCGCCGAAATAGACCATGGCCAGCACTTCGGCCAGTTTCTGGACGCTGAACATGGCCGGGTTCACATAGCGCAGCACGTGGGCCAGCAGGCCGCCGGCCACACCGGCCCAGAACGCACCGAACAAAAAGGCCGTCATCTTGGTTTTACGGGTGTCCACGGTCATGGCCTCGGCTGCCGATTCATCGTCGCGCACCGCGTTGAGGGCTTTGCCCATGGTGGACGTGACGAAGTTGTTGATGGTCCAGATACCCAAGGCCATGGTGATGAATATCACCGGCAGCGTCGCCCAGTCCGGCTGTCCGGAAATGCCCCGGGAGCCGCCCAGCGCCTGCATGTTTTCGAAAAAGCTTTTCACGATGAAAAGAAAGGCCAGGCTGATGATCGCCAGGTAGTCGCCCCGCGTCTTGAAGGAAGGGATGGCGACGATCAGCGCGCCCAGAGCGGCCGCCACGCCGCCGACGATCAGCGCAAGGGGAAAGGTGAGATAGGCAACGGAAATGTTGAAAACTGCCTCTCCCAGAACCTTGTCGCTGGCAAACAACCCCACGGTGAAAAGGCTGGACATGTATGCGCCGATGGCCATGAAGCCGGGATGTGAGCACGAGAATTCGCCCATGTAGCCGTTGATGATATTCAGGCTCAAGGTAAACAGGACGGCGATCAAGGTCAACTTGAGGAAAATCAACCGGTAGTCGCTCATCTCGGCCCAGATGTGCAGGACCGCATACATCAGCCCCAGCTGAACCAGCGCGGTGACGATCAGGGGAAATCCTTGAAGGTACCGAGCCAGTGCATTGGCCGGCTTGACCACGGCCCGTGCCACGACGGCCAGCGGGAGCAGGTAGATGGCGGTCAGGTAAACCAAGGCGGCGGGAATGTGCACCCAGGTGGCCCAGTTGAACGCGTCCCCCTTGATCAGAAAATTGATGACCCCGGCCAGTACTTTGAAAATGGTAAGCAGGCCGAAAAGTACCGGCAGCTTGGGCAGCCCCAGCAGCGCAGTCAGCCATTCACCGGCCAACTGCTCCAGGAGGGCACAGGCCAGGAACCCGATCAGGTATCCCAGCAGGGGCACCGGTTTGTAAAACAGTCCCACCCGGTAAAAAATGCCGCCGGTCGGTTGCGGTGTGAGTGTTTCGTCCATGGTCATATTTCCTTGTGCGCAAATAAGCTCAGGATGCGGATTAGAGTCGCAGTTTCGCGCTGTATGCCTGCCCGAAAAGTCCGTGTGGCCTGAAAATAAGGATCATCAGGACGATGGAATAGGCGATCAGATCGCGCAGGTTGGAACCGATATTGAGTGAAAACAGACGGTTCACAATCTGAATCGCCGGTACGGTCATGATTTCGATAAAACCCAGCATGAAGCCGGCAATGCACGCGCCCATGATGGATCCGCGACCGCCGAGGATGGCCGCCACGAAGGCTTTCCACCCGAAACTGACGCCCATGTAAGGGTCCAGCACCGGATAGGCCAGGCCGAACAGGATGCCGGCGGCGGCGGCCAGCGCCGAGCCGATGGCAAAGGTCATGGCGGCGATGGTGTTCATGGGTACGCCCACCAGGGGAACCACCACGTAATCGTAGGCCATGGCCCGCATGGCCATGCCCCAACGGGTCCGGCTGATAAACTGGTGCAGGGCCAGCATCAGCCCGATGGAGACCAGAACGATCATGATTTTCTTGTTGGTCACGAACACGCCGCCGATGTTGTAGGTGGTCGATTCGATAAGCTGGGGGAACTTCAACCGCGATCCGCCCAGAAAGAGGATGTTGGATGTTTCCAGGATGATGCCGATCATCAAACCGGTGATGGCGGCAGATGCCCGGGGAGCCTCGCGCAGAGGCCGGTATCCCACCCGTTCGACGATAATGCCCACGAAGGCGGTGAGGAACATGGAGATCAGCAGCGTCATCACCAGCAGCACCCAGCCGGGAAAAACGGCTGCCGCCCCGGTGCCGAAAAGGGACAGCAACCCGATGGACACGCCAAGCCCGATATAGGCCCCCACCATGAAGATATCCCCATGGGCGAAGTTGAACAGCATCAGGATGCTGTACACCATGGAGTACCCGAGGGCGATCAGGGCGTAAAAGCTGCCCCACTGCAGGGCATTGATCAGGTTCTGCAAGAAAAAGTTAACGGTCATGGGCAGCGGCTCCCGTCAAAAGGAAAGGGAAACAGGCATGCCCGCTCCCTTTTTTTGTTGAGTCGGCCGCCACCCCGTAAAAGGGAGGCGGCCGGTGGATCACAGCAACAGCTTGTCGGATTGAGGAATTATTTGGGGCAGACCGATTTAAAAAATTCAAATTTGCCCTCGTCGTTGATCTTGACCACCACGGCGCATTTCTTCGGATCCCCGTCGGGGGTGAAGGTCATGCCGCCGGTGATGCCGGGGTAGTTCTTGATGGATGCCAGGGCGTCTTTCACCTTGGTGCGGTCGGCTTTGATATCTCCGGAAAGCTTGCCGGTGTCCTTGATGGCCTGGATCATCAACCCCAAGGAGTCCCAGGTCAAGGCGGCCACATCGTCGGGCGTTTTGCCATATGAGGCGGTGTATTCATCGATAAAAGCCTTGGTTTCTCCTTTGGCGCCGGCCGCCGCATAGTGGGTGGAAAAGTAGTACCCCTTGCAGTCGTCACCGCACAGGCCCATCAGGTCGCCGCCGCCCCAGGAGTCGGAACCCAGGATCGGCTTGGTCCAGCCCATCTCTTTGGCGGCACGCACGATCAGGGGCACTTCGCTGTAGTACTGGGGGGTAAACAGCACGTCGGCGCCGGACATCATGATATTGGTCATCTGGGCGGAAAAATCCTTGTCACCGGTGGTAAAGCTTTCGAAGGCCACGACGGAACCGGAGCCGTGGATCGACTCGAAGGCCTCCTTGAAAAACTCGGCCAAGCCCTTCGGGTAATCGGCCGCGATGTCATAAAGCACGGCCGCTTTCTTGGCGCCCAGCTCGTCAGTAGCGAAATTGGCAGCCACCGGCCCCTGGAACGGATCCAGGAAGCAGCCCCGGAAAACATAGGGTCGGTCCAGGGTGGTGTTGGGGTTGGTGGACCAGGGGCTGATCATGGGGGTGGCATAGTTGTTGGCCACCTCGCCGGCAGGCACGGCCTGGCTGGAAGACTGGGGGCCGATGATGCCCAGGACACCCTCTTCGGTGATCAGTTTCGTGCTGACCTTGACGGCAGATTCGGCCTTGTATTCGTTGTCGTCGAAGACGAACTTCAACGCATAGGTTTTGCCCCCCACGGTGACTTTCGGATTTTTCTTCAGATACATTTCCGCGGCATTTTTGGACGATGCGCCGACGTCAGGGTTGTCGCCGGTAAGGGGAATGTTGAATCCGATCTTGATGGTATCCGCTGCGCCGGCGTCCACCGCCGCAAACGTAAAGGCAATTACCGCAACCAGAGAAAATACGAGACCAACTGAAAATTTACGCATGTCACTCCTCCTTTTACTGCCGATTGGGTGGGTTTGGATGGAAAACGAGATAAATTGATTTAAATTGCCAAGGATTTCGGTTCGTCTTCAAGGCGAAGCGATGGTGGCATCACTGGGTCTGCTGCCGTTGATGCAACGCGGAAAACGGACGCAAAGACGAGCAATTGGGTTCAGTCTATCACGTTCACGATCCTGTGTTGGGGGATGAACACCCCGAAGTGGATAGCCTGACTAATTAGCATGGGCACATGTGTTTTTCAACGCCAATTTGCCTGAAGGGTTTCAAGTTCCGGATTCGGGGTTCACGATTCCGACCTCAGACCTCCAGTTACTTCCGGATCGCCTGGGCCACCATCTGTTTTAGGATCACGAGCACGTTTTCTCCCCGCTCCCGGGCAATGCGGTGAGCATCATCCACCAGTTGCCGGGCATGCCCTTCCAGCAACGCCCTTTCCGGCAACGGTTGACCGTTTCTTTCATACTGCCAGGCCAGTAGACGAAGGGCCACGTTGATCTGCTGATTTTTGAAAAAGCCCACGGTTGACCTCACTGTGGAAAATGGAAATGGCTTTGCCGTCCACCGGCCGACCCCGCTGCAAGCGACGGGTGTTTCGCTAACGGTGAACGCCTCGCCTCCATCAAGCAGGCGGCGGGATGCCGCTTCCCTCGAAGGTGTCCATCAACGCCCGCATCGATTTCAGCGTCTCGTCTGCGTTGAGTCTCTCCGGCAAAGACCGATCAGGAAGGTTTCCAGCAATATCCGCGGGTCCTGGCCAGTGGATTTCATGCGCAGATCGGTCTGGCTCAAGTCGACCATGGCCGATGTCAGCGCCTCTATGGAAAAGCTGTCTGCCTTTTTAAGTGTCTGGAAAACCGGAAAGGGGCTTTTTGGATTCTTGGACAAGACCAGATCGCTTGTCGCTGCCTTTTTCCGTTTCTTACCCTCGGTCAAGGGATTCAGGAGCGACTCCCACGCTTCCGTGAGCGATGCAAACACCGCGTCATCGGCCTGAACCGCCTTGAACGGACCGGCTTTAAACTGGGGGAAGGTCATGCGGGCTGACCAGGACCGGCCCCGGTCCCGCACGATGAAGTCCTTGGCCAGCAGCAACCGGCGAATCTGGTTGGCCACGGCCGCCAGCAGTTGCAACGGATGGATCCCGTCATCCAGCAGGCTTTGCATGAAAAACAGGACGGCAGGCAGGTCACGATCCGCCACCGCATTGGTAAACTCGAAAATGGGATCCTTGCGGGTGCGCCGCAACACGCTCGTCACATCCGCATCGGTAATCGTCTGGCGATCACCGACAAAGCTGACCAGCTTCTCCAGGTTGCCGGAAAGGGTGCGAAGATCGAATCCGGTCCACTGCATCATCCGCTTGCGGGCATCCACAGCCATTTGTTTTGAGGCCTGCGTCAGGGCTTCGTCCATGGCCGCCTGCATGACCGCATCCTGGGCCATGCGGTCCGCCCGCGTCTCCCCTTTGGGAACGGTGCAGTCCACCACCAGGCCCGTTTCATCGACAGCTTTGAACAGGGCTTTGCGGCGATCGACGAAATCAGTAGTCATCACCAGACGATGCCCGTCCGGAAACCCCTTGTCCATGGCTGTTTTGAGCAGACCCGCCTCGTCGTGCCGTTCCGGAATACGGAGCCCGTTTTCGCGACAATAATCCATCAACGGCGACAACCACGACGGCGCTTCGCCGTCGACATCATCGGCCACCTTCGTTCTCAGTGCCGGTGTGGCCAGATCGTCAATGGCCATTCCGGCAAGCGACATCAGGTTTAAAAATGGCCGCGACGCCTTTTTCATGTCGCCGCTTTGGGCGGCCTGCGCGATCTTTTGACGCAGCCCCTGCTGGGCCTTGGCCGAGTAAAACAGCCGTGCGTCCTGCAGCATCACGACTTTGGAACCGGAAAGCAGGGCATAGGTGTTCATGCTGGCCAGTACCCCGCCAATGGGCGCCTCGCCGCCGTCGAATTGCTCGACCCCGAGGGCTCTGTCCGCTTGGGGCATCAACGCATCCAGGATCCCCTCGCAGGCCTTTTTGCAGAGCATTTCTTCTCCGCATACCAACGTAACCGCCGGCCAGTCGGCAGCGGAAGCACGGCTCAGATAGTCGGCAAAGGCATGGTAGGCGATGGTTGGCATAATGGTAGTTGATCGCTCAAAGCTGAAAGCTGAAAGCTGGTCGGTCTATTCAAAGCAGAGGTCTGAAGGCGGATGACCGATGTCCGGAAAAGGACAAAATCTTTACGGGCGATCGGTGCTTGGTCCTTACCTTTTCGCCTTGAGTTCTCAGCTTAGCGCTCAGCGCTTAACGCTATTCCGGCATTTTTCCGAGCACCAGATGGACGATGAAGACCGTAATCCCCACGGTGATGGCACTGTCGGCCACATTGAAGGCCGGCCAGTGGTAGGTCCCCACATAGACATCTAAAAAATCCACCACCTCGCCGAAGCGCAACCGGTCGATCAGGTTGCCGACGGCTCCCCCGAAAATCATGGCCAGGGCCGAGGCCAGATACGGATATGTTTTGGGCGTACTCCGGTAAAAATAGACAATCAGCCCCATGGCGAAGATGGAAACGCCGACGAACAGGAGGTTGCGGACCCCCTGGCTGCCGGCCGCCATAAAACCGAAAGCGCCTCCGGGATTGCGTATATGCGTCAGGCTGAAAAACCCCTCGATCACCGGAATGGAATGATACAGCGGCATCTTTGCCAGGACCAGGAGTTTGGTCGCCTGGTCCAGCAACACAACCATCCCGGCAATCAACGCGAACGGCTTTAATCCCATCGAGGGATTCGGCGTTTCGCCGGCTGCTTTTTTTCCGGTCTGTTTTGAAGGATGGTCCGCTTCGCGGGCATCCGGTCGGGTGGTTTTCATGGTCGGCCGATCACGATGCCGCATCCATCAAATCGATCTGCGCCAGCGAACTGCCGCAACGGCTGCAGATCGTGGGATGCTCGGCAATCTGTCCCACGCTGTCGTCATAGACCCAGCACCGCTGGCACTTCACGCCGCCGGCCGGCTCCACCTTCACCCATACGCCCTCGGTCTCCTGGCCGACGTAGGCACCGGAAATCTCCCCTTTGGCCATCACGGCCCGGGAAACGATGAGAATGGATCGAAGATCGTCCTTGAAATCGCTCATGATGGCATAAAGATCATCGCTGAGCCCCACAGTGACCGACGAATCCAGGGAGTGGCCGATCACCTTTTCCGCGCGGGCCTGCTCCAGCGCCTTGGTCACCTCGGCCCTCACGCTGATCAGGGTTTCCCATTTTTTGGCCAGGCGATCATCCCGGAGTCCGGGATCCGGTTTGGGAAATGCGACCAGGTGAATGCTTCCCGCCTTTTCGTTCAAGGCCGGCATATGGCGCCATATCTCCTCGGCCGTAAAGGGCATGATGGGCGCCATGATCCGGGCCATGGCATCCAGGATGGCATACATGGCCGTCTGGGCGCTGCGCCGGGCCGTGGATGCCGCCGGGCTGGTGTAAAGCCTGTCCTTCAGGATGTCCAGATAAAAGGAGGAAAGGTCAACGGTGCAGTAGTTGTACAGACGGTGGTAGATCACGTGAAACTCGTAGGTGTCGTAGGCCTTGAGCGCCCGTGCCACCAACCCCTGGAGCGTGTGCAAGGCAAAGCGGTCGATTTCCAGCATCTGGTCGGCCGGCACGCCGTCGGTCTCCGGCGAAAAATCGTTCAGGTTCCCCAACAGGAAACGGCTGGTGTTGCGAATCCGACGGTACGCATCGCTGAGCTGTTTAAGGATGTTGTCGGAAATCCTCACATCGTCCCGGTAGTCGGACGCCGACACCCACATGCGCAGGATCTCGGCCCCGTATTTGTCGATAACCGTCTTGGGCGCCACCACGTTACCCAGGGATTTGGACTGCTTCTTACCCTCGGCGTCCACCACAAAGCCATGGGTCAACACGCTGCGGTAGGGCGCCTCTCCCCGGGTGCCCACGGCGGTTAGCAGGGCGCTGTGAAACCAGCCCCGGTGCTGGTCGCTGCCTTCCAGGTAAAGATCCGCAGGCCACTGCAGGTAGTCACGGTCTTCGAGGACGGCCGCATGACTGACGCCCGAATCGAACCAGACATCCAGGATATCGGTCTCCTTGGCAAAGGATCCATGGCCGCAGCTTTTGCAAACGGTGCCTGCCGGCAGCAGGTCGGCCGCCTCCTTTTCGAACCACACGTCGGCCCCGTGGGCGGCAAACTGATCGAACACATGGCTCATGGTCGCCTCGTCCATGTGGACGGCGTCGCAGCTTTCGCAGACGAAGACCGTGATGGGGACACCCCATGCCCGCTGACGGGATACGCACCAGTCCGGCCGGTTTTCGATCATGCCGAAAATGCGTTCCCTGCCCCAGTGGGGAATCCACTTGACCCGGTCGATCGCCTCGAGGGATTTTCTGCGCAGGCCCGTCTTCTCCATGGAGATGAACCACTGGGGGGTCGCCCGGAATATCACCGGCTGTTTGCATCGCCAGCAGTGGGGGTAACTGTGCTTGATATCGGCCTTGGCCAGCAGCACGTCCTTGTCCGCCAGGGTCTGGTTGATATTGTCGTTGGCCTTGAAAACGAACTGCCCGGCAAACCGCTCGACTTCATCGGTGAACACACCGTTGTCGTTCACCGGCGAATAGGCGTCCAGACCGTATTGAAGCCCCACGTCGTAGTCCTCCCGACCATGGCCGGGGGCGGTGTGCACGCAACCGGTTCCCGCTTCCAGGGTGACATGGTCGCCCAGGATGATCAGCGAGTCCCGCTCATAGAACGGGTGCCGGCAGCGCTTGTTTTCCAGGTCCTTGGCCTTGAGGTCGGCCAGGATACGGTAGTCGGCGATGCCGAAGGTCTTCATGCAGCTGTCCACCAGGTCCCGGGCCAGGATCAGGACCTGTCCGTCGTCGGTTTCGACGGCCGCGTAGTCGAAATCGGGATGAAGGGCCACGGCCAAGTTGGCCGGCAGGGTCCAGGGAGTGGTGGTCCAGATCACCACGGAAACCTGCCGACCGGACAACTCCGCGGCAATTTCTCCGAGGTCGTCTTTCAGGGCAAATTTGACGTACACCGAGGGAGACGTCTCGTCGTGGTATTCGATTTCAGCTTCGGCAAGGGCGGTCTTGCAGCTGCAACACCAGTGGATGGGCTTCTTGCTGCGAAACAGGCTTCCGTCCAGGGCGAACTTGCAGCACTCTCTGGCAATGGTCGCCTCGTAGCGATAGTTCATGGTCAGGTAGGGGTTGTCCCACTCGCCCATCACGCCGAGGCGCTTGAACTCGTCTCGCTGGATGTCGATGAACTTCTCGGCGTAGGCCCGGCACCGGCGGCGAACCTGGGCCTGGGTCATCTCCTTTTTTTTGGATCCGAGTTCCTTGTCCACGTTGTGTTCGATGGGCAGGCCGTGGCAGTCCCAACCCGGAACGTAAGCCGCGTCGAAACCGGCCATCTGCCGGGAGCGGATGATGATGTCCTTTAAGATTTTGTTCAGCGCCGTCCCGATATGGATATGACCGTTGGCATAAGGCGGGCCGTCATGCAGAATGAAGGTGGGACGCCCCTTTGACGCCTCCCGGATCTGGCCGTACAGTCCCATGGCATCCCACGTTTCCAGCTGATCGGGTTCGCGGGCAGCGAGGTTTGCTTTCATGGGAAAGCCGGTGTTTGGAAGGTTCAGGGTCTTCTTGTAATCCATCGATGCCTCCGTATCGGTAAATTCATGGTAAACAGGGATTTTTACTTTGAATGCCGGTTCATGTCAAGCCAATAGAACGGCGGCCTTGCCGATATTGTACCTTGAAAACTGGCCGATTTTGGGTCAGTATGTTGATTTTATCTGGAACCTGAGTTAAGCGCCTTGTGATCAAAGTGAGCCAATCATGGATTGTCAACGCCTGGAACGGCAGATCGCGTTTGTCCGCGAAGTGGACAAACTCAAAACCATCGAGCGCCAGACCCTGCTTACCGATGCATCCCGGCAGGAAAATGACGCCGAACACTCCTGGCACCTGGCCCTGATGGCCCTGGTGCTGGGTGAATACGCCGGCGGCGGGAACATCGACCTGCTGCAGGTTATCCGGATGGTCCT
Source organism: Desulfosarcina sp. (assembly GCF_055467485.1). Taxonomy (NCBI): domain Bacteria; kingdom Pseudomonadati; phylum Thermodesulfobacteriota; class Desulfobacteria; order Desulfobacterales; family Desulfosarcinaceae; genus Desulfosarcina; species Desulfosarcina sp. The sequence goes on from NZ_JBUOIV010000009.1 coordinate 107,680, forward strand.
GGTCCACGACCTGGTGGAGATCGATGCCGGCGACACCTACTGCTACGATGAAGCGGGGTATGCGGACAAGGCCCTGCGGGAAACAACGGCGGCCGACCGCATCTTCAACCTGCTTCCGCCGGACCAGGCCGCCGATATGCGGGCCCTGTGGGACGAATTCGAGGCATCCCGAACGCCTGAAGCCAAATTCGCCAACGCACTCGACCGCCTGCAGCCGCTGATGCACAACGTTTTCACCAACGGGCTGATGTGGAAAAAACACGGCATTGTCGGCTCCCAGGTGGTCGGCCGGAACCGGAAAATTGCCGACGGCGCCCCTGACCTGTGGACAGTTGCCCGTGAGATGATCGAAAAAGCGATGGATGACGGCCATTTGGCACCCTGACGCGGACGCTTTGCAATAGAACAGGCTGCTGCACAAATGAGATGCTTTTGACGGCAGGATTGACAGGGATCCGGGTTCAAGCAACGTATATAGGAACCCAGAAACCCAATTTAAGGAGAGACCATGTCGCCCCACACCCCCATGAAAAAAGTCCTCATCATCGGCTCCGGCCCGGTCAAGATCGGACAGACCGGCGCATTCGACGACGCCGCCTGCCGGGCGTGCGAGGTATTTAGAAAAGCGGGACTCCAAACGGTGATGATCCACTGTGACCCGTCCGCCCTGGCTGCAGACATGGAAACGGCGGACCGCACCTACATGGTTCCCCTGACCCTGCAGTCACTGAAGGAAATCATTCTAAGGGAAAAACCCGACGCGCTGCTGCCCACCGTCGGCGGTCCGACAGCCATGCGGTTGGCCAACAGGTGCCGTCAAAGCGGTCTGCTGCAAGAAAACGGCATCCAGCTGTTGGGGGTGACCGACAGGACCCTTTCCCTGATCGACAACCCGACGGCATTGTTCGATATCGCCGATGACCTCGGCCTGAGATCGCCGAACGGACAATCCGCCGATGGCCTGTCGGATGCGGCGGCCGTTGCCGAGGCCATCGGATATCCTGTCTTTGTGCGCGCCGCCGATCCCGCCGGTCCGATGCGCCAGGGTATTGCCTACAACGTCGAAGAGTTGCGCCTGCTGGCTTCAGGCGGACGCCTGCCGTCCGAAAAAGTGGGCAGATTACGCGTCGAGCAGGCGCTTTCCGGGTATCGCGAAGTAGAGGTGGAACTGCTCAGCGATGCAGACAATCGCGTGCAGCTCGTCGGCATGGCCGAAAACATGGACCCCGCGGGCATTCACAGCGGCGATTCCGCAGCCGTGATTCCCCCGGTCACCATCGGGGAAGAGACTCTCCGGCAGATTGAAGCGGCGGCGTGCAGCCTGGCCCGCCAGATCCGGGTGGTCGGTGCGCTGAACGTCAAATTTGCCGTCGCAGCGTCAGCGGATCAGGAACTGGTCCTGGCCGTCAACCCTTGGTTTTCGCGCATGAGCGCCTTTTTCTCCAAGGCCTTCGACATCGACCTTGCCACCCTCCACGCCCGTCTCAGCCTGGGCGCAGAGCTGGACGATGTCCTGGCCAACGAGGGACTGCCCGCTTCGGGCATCCGCACCGGCGCCACGATCGCCGTTCGTCTGCCGGTATGGGAATTCGAACGCTTTGCAGGGGAAACCGCCAGGCTGGATGCCCGCATGAAGTCCACCGGTGAGGCCATGGGACTTGGCCGCAGTCTGCCGGAAGCCCTTCAGAAGGCGGTGCGCGTCCGGTCACCCCGGCATCCGCTGATGGGCCTCAGGTCCGAACTGGGCCAACTCAACGTCGATGATCTGATGCGCAGGCTGGTCCTGCCATCACCACAGCGCCTGTGCATGATGCACCAGGCACTGAAGCAGGGGGCCGATCCGCAAGCTCTGGCCGCGGTCACCGGTATCCACATCCACTGGATTCATCAGTTGGCTGATCTGGCGGTTCTGGAATCGAAACTGGCCGACCTGGCAGGCAATTCGCCGCCGGCTGCCCTGATCGAACAGGCGGCCGCCGCCGGTTTTTCCGAATCCGCTTTGGCCCGCCTGCTGGGTATTACGCCGGATGCGGCCGGGCGCCTGCTATCCGACGCCGGCGTCAGGATCAGGCCCCGTGCGTCGGCTGATCCGGGGCCATCCCGGATCTGGTTCAACACGACCGCCGGAGAACATACCCGGCATGCCCCATTGGGTAAAAGCGCACTGATTGTCGGACCCGGTTCCGGCCGCATCGGCCACGGCATCGAACTGGACCACTGCTGCGTACACGCTGCCAAAGCGCTGCGGGCCGCCGGCCGCCAGGCCGTCATGGTCAACGCCAATCCCGCGGCTGCAGGCGGATTGAACGATGTTGACCGCACCTATGTCGAACCGTTGACGGCCGACGATCTCAAGGCCGTCTATCGCTCGGAAAATCCCGAAGGGGTGATTCTTCAGTTCGGGGGATACGCAGCCATGGACCTGGCCCGCGAATTAAGCGAGGCCGGCTTGCCGGTATGGGGTACTGCCCATGAGCAGGTGGCCCTCTCACAGGACCGCCTGCGGTTCAGCAGCCTGCTAAAGGACATGGGCATTCCGCATCCCCACATCGGCATGGCCCACAGCCCGGAACAGGCCATGGATCTGGCCGAGGCCATCGGCTATCCGCTGGTGACCAGTGTGCCGGCAGACAGGCAGCGGAATCGCTACGGCATCGTCATGGATGGCCACATGCTGGAACAGGATTTGATGAATACAACCGTTTCCGCCGAATCGCCCATGCTGGTCGAGCAGTTCCTGGAATACGCCATCGAAGTGGAAGCCGACGCCCTTTGCGACGGCAAGGCGGTTTACGTGCCGGCCATCATGGAGCACATCGAACTGGCCGGTGTGCATTCGGGAGACTCGGCCATGGTGATGCCGCCCTACAGCACACCGCCGCGCCACCTGGAGACCATCACCGCCTACATCCAGAAGGTTGCCCTGGAGCTGGATGTCAAGGGGCTGCTCAATACCCGTTTCGCCGTGTACAATGACTCGGTCTATCTGCTGGCCGCCCGTCCATGGGCGTGCCGCTCACTGCCGCTGGTTTCCAAGATATGCAACATTCCCATGGCCGAACGGGCCGTGGAAATCATGCTCGGCATGACCGTGGACGAAATGGACCTGCCCCGGCGGTTGCTGCCCCACTACGGCATCCGCTCCTCGGTGTTTCCCTTCGATACGTTCAAAGAGGCCGATCCGCTCCTGGGGCCGCAGATGCGGTCCACCGGTCAAGTCATGGCCCTGGCGGAGATTTTCGGCATGGCCTACTACACCTCCCAGGAAGCCGCCGGCCCCACCCTGCCCCGGCAGGGAAAAGTACTCATCACGGTCACCGACGCCGACAAGCCGAGCATTTTGGAACCGGCCCGTCTGTTCAAGGAGATGGGGTTCGGCATCCAGGCCACGCGCGGCACCCATTCTTTCCTGAAGAAAAACGGCATCCCGGCCGAATTGGTCAAAAAGCTCGGCTTCGGCCGGCCCGACCTGGTGGACGCCATTAAAACCGGTGATGTGGCGCTGGTGGTCAACACCCCCAGCGGCAGACAGAGCCAGCAGGACGATGCCCATATCCGCAAGACCGCCATCCGGTACCACATCCCGGAGGTGACCACCCCGGCGGCTGCGCTGGCGGCTGCCAAGGGGATCGCCGCCCGAAAACGGGGACAGGAGGCGCTGTGCACCCTGCAGTCCTATGCGCGGGCCCTGAAGTGAACGGCGGCAGGCGGTCAGAGAGTCATCTTCATCATGATAGAGCAACATCCAACCGCAATCGACCGAACCCAAATGCATTGATCTATTGAATCGTTCAGGTGAATCGTTCAGGTGAATCGTTCAGGAGGCAGTCTCGGCGCTGTCTGCAGGATGGGCGGCTTGGTATGGATCCAACGAGGCTGAATTGTGGAAATTCGCGATGTACTGCAGATACCCGTACCCGCCAACTTCATCCAATAGCCCGTGATCGGCCAGATACCACGAAAGATTTTCCACATCGATAGGGTGTTGCATACAATAAAGCTGCGCAACCGCCTGACGGATGATCCGATGCCGTTTTAACGAAACACTATACGGGTCGATACATTGCCGCAATTTCCAGATTTTGGAATCGTCGTTGAGAATCTCGTTAAGAACTGAAATTTCGGCAAACAACCGTATTGTTTTGGGTACTGCCATCGTCTTAACCGCAATGATTAATTGTCGTACCAGTATCGTCAACCGTTGCTTCCAGATTATATATCGAAACTATTCGAGAAAACTTTAGCCGGGGTGTTTAATCAGCCAGGTGGTGTTTACCGCAGAAAATCGACAATGCCCGATCAGCACCCTCTGAATAATGAAAAAAAATAGATTCAATCGTGTGTGCGCTTATCTGGATTGAACTGCAGGCTCATTGGAGAAATGATTATCAGGGCTTTGTACGAAATAGCCATATCGAATAAAATCAGGAAATCGGAACGGGAGTTGTGGAAGGATGGGTGTGGCTGGCCGACACAGGATCATGCCTCGGTCGGTGACTCTCCGATATCACCAGTCTTATGAAGTCAATCGTTATTCTGAACCGTTGGCGCCGCAATTTCGACCGGGCTGAGTGCTTGTTGGTATATTGACCTGATCTGCACCTTGAAATCAAACAGGCCGGACACAACATATTGTATCCGGCCTGCTATTATTGCGAAGCATTCCGGTTAAAAATCTCGTCTTTTGCCCCGTGTTTTTTTTAAAGACTTGATTTTTAAAGCGACCGCTTTCCAGCGTTCCTTTTCGACCCGGTCGGAAGTCTTATGCTGCCGATCAGAAAAATACATCATTTCACGTTTCAGCTTATGGTAGCTTTCAATTCGGTCATACGTAATGTCCCCTTCGGCTAACGCCTGGTTAACCCGGCAACCCGGTTCGTGCATGTGGCTGCAATCCGAAAAACGGCATTTTATGGCAAAATGTTCAATTTCCGGAAAGGCGAGTTCAAGGCCGCCATCACCGTCCCAAAAAGCGATCTCCCGAATACCTGGATTGTCGATCACCATTCCGCCTTGGGGCATTGCTATCAGGTCTCGACTGGTGGTGGTATGCGTCCCTTTACCCACATTTTCGCTGACTGAACCGGTGGCCTGGACCGACCTTCCGTATAGACGATTCACTAGCGTGGATTTACCGGCGCCAGATGACCCAATCATAGTGATCGTCCGTCCGGGGGAAAGATATTCTTCCAGTTGAGCCAAACCCAGGGAATCCTTTGCAGAGACCACGTGTACCGGGACCCCGAAAGCGACGGGTTCAACCTCATTGATAAACTTTTCCGGAGATACGTGCAGGTCTGCCTTTGTCAGAACAATTGCGGGATTCAAACCGCAGTTGTAGATCAGCGCCAGGCACCTTTCAATGCGTCGCAGATTGAAATCACGGTCCAGACCGCAGACGACAAACACGGTGTCGAGGTTTGCAGCGATAACCTGTTCCCGTGTGGGTTGCGTTTTCTGTTTTCCATGCCTGCCTGCAGCGCCCCTGGACAGCGCATTTTTTCTTGGCAGAACATTAAAAATCACATTATCACTCGTAAGCACCCAATCCCCTGCGACGGGATACAAGCAATCAATTTGGTGGTTGAGCCTTCCTGCCACCGTAGCGAGGCGCTCGCCCTTTCCTTGGCTGACATAGAAACGATTCTTCCTCACACCGACTACTCTGGCCGGTTCAAGCATACCATCATATACATTGTCCAGATGCGTCTGAAAAAAAGGGGACCATCCCAGCTTTGAAAGCGGCTGGAAGCGGCCCATCGTAGATTCGGTTCCTGAATGTCTCATTGTGCTCATTATTGACCTCCACGTTGTTGCCTTTGATTTTTTCAATAACGATCAGGTGCTTGCCTTCAAGACCAGTGTACGCAAAGCACCTGAATTATAGTGTAACTCATTGATATTTTGTTTTATCATTCGTTACTGACGAAGAGGGCAACGATTGCGGTGGGTGTAGGGGTGAAATCTGCAGTGGAATAAAGCGGGAGAAACAGATTTCGTTAAAAAACCGCTTTGGTATCTATTATTGATTTCCGGTCAATCCGCCGCCGTTGAATGCGTCCTCTTGTCGGCAACGATTGGCACAATATCCATTAATGTCTTGAACATGAAAACTTCTCTCATTCAATATCTCAGGTACGCCTGTCTTTTCTGCTTCAGATTACCTTGTCGTGTCAATGCTTTTATATAAAACCTGACGGTCGGTCAATAGGCACCGATGAATGTGCTTATATACCGGTATTCCGGACAACTCAAACTGACGATTCACTCGGATCAATGGTTAAGCGGTCCTTGTCAAGACATTGGCTGTCAGAATGCAATATCAGAATAACCTTATATTTTCAATATTTTATTTTGATTTACACGCCCAAACAGGATTGATTTGATAAACACATACCGGCAAAAAACGATTTCAAGCAGGAGCTTTATTTAGATGCACGGCCACCATGTTGAAATACGTCATCAACTTCAATCTGGAAACCATTGGCCAAGGCATTGGTCTGGTTTGCCATGCCAACAACTGCCATCAGTTCGGCTAACATTTCTTCACTCATACCCTTTTTTCTGGCAGCCGCCGTGTGACTGTTGACACAGTACTTACAACTATTGGTCACACTGACGGCAACATAGATCAATTCTTTGGTAAGCGCATCGATGGTCCCTGGAGCCATCACCTCCTTAACACCACTCCACGTGCGCCGTAAAAGCCCCGGTTGAACCGCCAATACTTTCCAGAAATTATTAATCCAGTCAACATTTCGAGTAGTCATAATGTCATCGTAGACCTCTCGTACTTCAGGGCTGGCTTCCTCGTACTCGATAAATTCAACTATAGCCATGAGAAGACTCCTTTCCGTTAAAATGGATTTTACCGCTATTGATTGACGGGTGCGTCAGTTAATCTGCCTGAGAATTCAACACGCCAATGCTTTCAACTTATTTCCATATTCTGACATACGATGAGTAAGGTCTCTCGTGGAAATAAGGGCTGCATGCAATCTGCCCGATATGCCTTGAGCATGAGTCCTTATTTTTCGGATGTAATGGAGACTGCTGTCCGCCCACCTCTGTCTTCAGCCCTCAGCTCTCGTTCAAAGGCATCAGCATGACCAGGCTCCGCCGGGCATCCAAAAACGGCAGACGATAACGGTGGATCCGCAGCGAAAAGGAGATGCCCCCGAGGATGATGGCGCCGTCATCCTTCTGGTTGGCGGTTTCGTGCGAGTGGTTGGCCTGGGGTCCTTTCATGGCCAGCAGGCATCCTCCCGGAGCCAGGAAAGGCAGAGCAAGGATGGCGAAGTCTTCCAGCGAGGAAAAGGCCCTGCAGACCACCCGGTCGAATTTCGCCCGGTATCCCGGCAGCCGGCCCAGGTCCTCCAGTCGTCCGTGGACGGCATCGATGCCGCTCAGCCCGAGGGTCCGGATGGCATGTTTGAGAAAGGAGACCTTTTTGCGGACGCTGTCCACCAGGATGACCGACAGGCCCGGCTGCATGATGGCAAGCGGGATACCGGGAAACCCGCCGCCGGAGCCCGCATCCAGCACCCGGGTCCGGTCGCCGATCCAGGGCACCGCCGCCAAGGCATCTACATAGTGCTTGAGCGCCACGTCCAGGGGGTCGGTGATGCTCGTCAGGTTGGTGACCCGGTTCCACTGGATCAGTTCCAGCGCATGACAGCCCATGGTCCGGGCCTGGTTGACGCTCATCGTCAGCCCCAATTTCAACGCGCCCTCGATCAGCGTCTGCCGCCACTTTTCAGAATCGATTTCCACGGGATATCCTCGACGTCACAGTGGTTTCAGGCGGGTTTGACTCCCCGGAGCAATCCGGAATCATTGGGACCGGTGAAATCCAACCGATGAACGTCCACAAACCCGGCCGCTTCGAGCATGCCGGCAAGCTGTGACTGGCTGTATGCCCGTCCGCCGTCGGTTCCCAACAGCATGTTCAGGGAAAAAAGGGCGGGAAACAGGGGGTGGTCCAGGGTGTCGTCCAGAATGAACTCGTGGATGACCGCCACGCCGCCGGGGTTCAGGCAGGAAAACGCCTTTTCGATAATCCTCGAGCAGCCCTGCGCCGATTCGCCATGCAGGATATGGGACATCCAGACGGCATCGTAAGCCCCGGGGATGTCGTCTTGCAGGTAATCGCCGGGAATAAAGGCCACCCGATCATCCACGCCCATGTTCCGTATGGTCTTTTCGGCAAACGGCCGCGTGGTGGGCAGGTCCATCACGGTAGCGCGAAGGTCAGGATTATGCCGGCAGAAGTGAATGGCATAGGTACCGGGACCGCCTCCCAGATCCAGCAGGGTGGCACAGCCGGAAAGATCGACAATTGGCACCAGCCGCGGTGCCAGCCGGGTGGCCAGGTTGAACATCCCCATGAGAAAGGCCTCCCGCGCATCCGCGCCTTTCTCCCGGACAGGCAGCCGGATCGGTTTCCCGGTGAGAATCGCTTCCGGCAGCTTTGCCCAGGACTCGACCAGGTGGTGATGGTGCCGGATAATGTATCCGATGTATCGACCTGAATCCATCGACAGGTAGGTCCGGCTGGCCTCGGTATTGGCATAGCCGCCGGCATCCTTGGTCAACAGACCCATGGCGACAAGGGCATCCAGCAGGCGACAGACGGCGTCAAGCGGTGCTTCCAACCGTTCGGCCACACTCTGCCCGTGCACCCGGTTGTCTCCGATGCGGGTGAACACGTCCAGAGCCACAGCGCCGTGCAGTGCACAGGTGGCCCAATAGCTGCCTGATGTTCCTAAGATACGATCCGCTGTCCAGGTTTGCTGGTCCATCTCCCCTCCCCCTTCGATTGTTGTTCGGATCCACCCTGCATTCAATTGCCCCACCTTTCATTAGGTAGGAGATTGTTCTCACCTTGTCAACGATCATGCACGATCACCCCGGTTTAGCGGTCTTTATCCACTTGCCAAGCCCGCTGTTTTTTTGTTAGGGTCGCGAAAAGGACAACGTGGTCATAATTGCACCTGATTCTGGTTCATCTGCAAGGCACATTCATCGGACATGTCGATTTACACACCGGCGGATGGCGCACGGATGACGGCCCAACAGACACGCTGGGCAGGCAATTGTCATTTACCGAGGCAACCTGAGGCTGCTTTTTTTGCTCAGCTCGTTTTCCGCAACGTTCAGCCGGCAACGCTGTTAGGCTGCCATGGAAATATCGAATGACCGGACCGGACCATAATGAACCAAAAACCGCTACCCATAATGCCAGGGTAGCCCAGGACCGATACCGCATCCTTTTCGAACGCTCCCCCGATGCCGTCATCGTCACCACCCTGGACGGCCGCATCATCGATTTCAATCCGGCCGCTTCGGACTTTTTCTGTATGTCCCGATCCGAACTGCAGGGCGCGAACATCACCACCTTTTATGCCAACCTGGCGGACCGTGAACCGTTGATCCGCCAGGTGGATAAAACGGGACTTGTCCACAACGCGCCTGTTATTTTCGTGGCCGACGGCGGCCAGTTGAAACACAGTCTCGTGACCACCATCCGGCTGGATGAGCCGGACGGCGGCATTTATGGATACCAGAGTATCATCCGCGACGTCACCCGGCGCCGGCGGGCGGAAAAAAAACTGCACAACCAGAAAAACTATGCCGAACAGTTGATTGACATCGCCCCGGAAGCCATCGCCATTGTCGACCTGGAGGACCGGGTGATCCGTATCAACGAAGAGTTCTGCCGCCTTTTCCAATACCCGGAAGAAAGCTGCATCGGCCGCCGGATGGATGAACTGATCGTCCCGGAACCGTTGAAGGCCGAAGGCCTCGCCCTCTCCGCACGGGTAATGGGCGGGGACTGCTTTGAGGTGGAAACCCGGCGTATGAAAAAAGACGGGACCCTGGTTGACGTTTCCGTCCTCGCCAAACCGATCGCCACGGAAAACGATGAAGCGGCCATCTATGTGATCTACCGGGACATCTCTGCGCGCAAACAGGCACAAGATGCCTTGGAAAAAAGTGAGGAGCGTCACCGTACCGTCTTGGAAGCCGCTCCGGACCCGGTAATCGTCAGAGACATGTCCGGGCGGGTTATCTACCTGAATCCCGCCTTCACCCGCGTTTTCGGGTGGCGCTTGGACGAGTGTCAGAACCGACCCATCGACTTCGTTCCCCAGGAGAATCAGCCCGAGACCCAGCAGTTCCTGGCGCAAATTCATCAGGGGGCCTCCTTTTCGGGGGTGGAAACCCGACGGTTTACCAAAAGCGGGCAGATGGTTGACGTCTCCATCAGCGGTGCTGTCTTTTTCGATACCGAGGGCAAGCCCGAAGGTTATGTCAACACCCTCCAGGATATCAGCGAACGCCGCAAAAAAGACGAAGAGCTCAGGTATGTCGCCTATCACGACATGCTCACCGGGCTTCCCAACCGCAAATCGTTTTATATGTGCATCGACGACCTGCTTCAACATTCGAGCCGCCGGAATTCAGACCGGGCGTGGGCACTGATGTTTCTGGACCTGGACAAATTCAAACAGGTCAACGATGCCCTGGGCCACGACACCGGAGACCAACTGCTGAAAGGCGTGGCTAAACGGCTCAAGGAATGTCTCCGGGAAACGGACCGCCTGTTCCGCCTCGGCGGAGATGAATTCACGATCATTCTCAGCAACTTAAGCCTCGACATCGACGTCGCGCGCGTGGCACGAAAAATTCAGCGGACCCTTACCCGCTCCTTCCGATTCAACGGCCAGGAGATATTCACCTCCACCAGCATCGGCATCAGCGTCTTCCCCAACGACGGGTGGGAGGTGGAGGGACTGGTAAAAAGTGCAGACATGGCCATGTACGCCGCCAAAGAAAACGGCGGAAACGATTACCGGTTCTTCACCGAGGAGATGAACCGCAAGGCTCTGTACCGCATGAAGATGGAGAGCAGCTTGAGAAAAGCACTGGACCAGAACGAGTTGGTGCTTTACTACCAGCCGCTGGTCAATGAAACCAGCCGCATCGTGGGTATGGAAGCCCTGATCCGATGGAACCACCCGGAGCTGGGACTCGTTCTCCCGGCTGATTTCATCCGCATCACGGAAGAGACGGGCATTATCGTGCCGGTGGGACGGTGGGTGTTGAAAACCGCCTGTACCCAGACCAAGCGCTGGCACGACATGGGTTTTTCGGATCTTTTCGTGGCGGTGAACCTGTCCGCCAGACAGCTTCACGAGCCGGATTTTGTGCAGATGGTGATTGATATCCTTCGTGAAAGCGGCCTGCCCGCGGAGTGCCTCAAGCTCGAAGTCACCGAGAGCAGCATGATCCAGAACCCGGAAGTATGCATCTCAAAAATGAGAATTCTGCGCGCCAAGGGAGTCACCTTTTCCATTGACGATTTCGGCACCGGGTACTCCTCGCTGAGCTATCTGAAGCGATTTCCCATCGACACCTTGAAGATCGACCGGTCCTTTATTTCCGATGCGATGACCAACAAGGGGGACCAAGAAATCATCAAAACCATCATTAACATGGCCCGAAACCTGAAAATCAATGCCGTCGCCGAAGGGGTCGAGACCCGGGAGCAGAAGGATTTTTTGGCCAGCTACGGGTGCAACAGCATGCAGGGCTTCTTTTTTGCCCGCCCTGTTCCAGTAGACACGTTCAAGGAACTGCTCCAGCGCCAACAGCGACCCGCCCCCCCGGAAAGGAAGGCATCGCGGTGCAGGACTTCAAACCGTACTGCGACGCAACCCGAAGTAGAGCCTTGAAGAACGGCCACTTGACCCCTCGATTCCCCGACCCGCTTTATGTCATTGTTCAGAATTACGGAGCTTTTCATGCGCTTTCGCCCCTGTATCGATCTACACGACGGCGTGGTTAAACAGATCGTGGGTACCACCTTGTCCGATACCGACGTCCATGGGCTGCAAACCAACTTTCAGGCCCAAAAACCCGCCGGCTGGTTTGCCGACCGCTATCGCAGGGATAATCTCACCGGCGGCCACGTAATCCAGCTGGGTAAAGGCAACGCGTCTGCAGCCCGGTCGGCCCTTACGCAATGGCCTGGCGGCATGCAGGTGGGCGGTGGCATCAGCGCGGACAATGCCGCCGACTGGCTGGATGCCGGCGCCAGCCATGTCATTGTCACCTCCTGGGTGTTTCACGACGGCCGCATCCACATGCAGCGTCTGAAGCAGCTGACCCGGAAAATCGGAAAAAGGCACCTGGTACTGGATTTGAGCTGCCGCAAGCACGACGACACTTATCTGGTGGCCACCGATCGCTGGCAGACATTCACCACCGAAGCGGTCACTTACCCGCTCCTGGACCGCCTCTCCGATTACTGCGATGAATTTCTCATCCACGCCGTGGATGTCGAGGGGCGCTGCGGGGGTATCGAAACCGACCTGGTGGCCTATCTGGGCCGATGGGAGGGTCTGCCGGTCACCTATGCAGGGGGCATATCCAGCCAGCAGGATATCGATCTGATCGACTCGCTGGGAAACGGACGCATCGATTTTACCGTGGGCAGCGCCCTGGACATCTTCGGCGGCAGCGGACTCCGTTATGCGGACCTGGCCCGGCGATACGGTTCAGATCAATCCATGGGCAGCAGCGCATAGCCCCTTGCCTGGTAGGCCACAATAGAAATATAACCGTTTTGAACGACGCTGACCGCCGCTAAAAAATCCGCCGGATCGACCTTTTGCGCCTTGGCTGCGATCGCGCACTGCTCGATGCGAAAGCCGTGCTGGCTGAACTGATCGATCCACCCTTGAATTTCCTTTTTCATTTCCGCGTCCTCGGTGGCGACATACTTCCCCCCCTTGGTGACAAAGAGGCTGGCGCCGCCGCGAAAAGCGACGACAACCGTCGGTGTGACCCCGGCATCGATCAGCTGGCTGTAAGTTTCATCGATCAGCTCAAGTCGGCGCAGCAGCAGTTTGGCCTCCCCCACGTTGACGTCACAAACCATTTTCAGCGACGTCAAATCACCCAGGGCCTGTTTATCGTCCGGACTGCCGGCCCATAACAGTGAAGGGAACAGGACCAGCAATGCAATCATTACATGTTTCATGGTTATGTCCTCATGCAGGTGGGTTGGGCACCGAATGGGTGCCTCGTTGCAAGATACCGAAGCCTTAAAATAAAGACGGCATGCGCTTATGGTCAAGGCCTCCGCTGCTTTTTTCGTTAAGGGCGAGTGTGCGGGGTGCCGAGGAGCAGGCAGAGGCTGGCAGGCGACCCGGGGGCGCATATCTATCCGAAATCGGATAGGCCATCACGCCAAGCAGCCGGAGGCAACAGGCGGCTATACAAAAGAGGCGGATTGGCGAAAGGCCGATTGGGGCTGGCTGGGTATAAAAACAGGAAAGGGCCGAATACGATGATTCAGCCCTTTGGGTTCGTCAATTTTTGGAGGCGGCATCCGGATTTGAACCGGAGAATGGAGGTTTTGCAGACCTAATATGAAATTAAATACGTAATATTTACTGGTCGTTAAAAAATCAAGGTTGCGGAATATGTGACCCTTTTTGCAACCTATACGCAACCATTTTCCACGATTTGCCAAGCCACATTTATTTGGCCAAATCACGGCCACAAAAATGTTTGGTATTGCTTTGTGCAAACTCCCCTACCCCACCTACCAACCAGCCAATATCCCACACAATTCCAATCCAGCCACACAGTGTGTGTGCTGGCTTTTCCGATATTTTGCTTCTATTGAATGAAACACTCTTGCCAAGATATAGGGGGCAACTATCTGATATGTTGGGCTATAGTTTGGTAAATGGGACAGGACGCTTTGAAGCGTCTCTTTTCTGGGATAAATAGTGGAGGTAGGTGTATGCGGTGTGGCACCGTTACCTTTGGCAACCAAATACAGATTTTGACAATACATGTATGAGTGTTGTAGACTCATCAAATCTCAACCTGAATCTTGACTTAATTTAGTTTCTCATCTTCTATTCATACTCATTTCTGTAAATATTCTTAGCGCTTAAGTATTCTTGCTGTTTAAAAACAGATACTGGTATTCCATTAAAATAACCAAGCATTTTCTTACAATATTTGAAATGGATAAACCCCTCAAAATTTGCCTATCTGGCTCCTAAGAGTTCATCAATTGTTCTTTTAGGAGCCTTTTCCGATTGGAAAACAAACTCTATAAAATGGAAACTCTACTAATCAGAATAACAAAAGGAAATAATATGGTTGAACCCAGCCAATTGGACAAAACTTTTCAAATTATCTTAAAATACTTTATGGAAACAGGGCAGGCACCGTACTACACGGAGATCGCATCCGAACTGGATGTGCCGGTTGAGGAAGCACGTAAAGCCTTGCACGATCTGTATTCACCCGGCTTTCCGG